>JAKSBO010000511.1 GCA_022361095.1 Desulfobacterales bacterium
CTACATGCCACATTGCTGTGTGATGAACTGGCATGTTGTCAAGAATATGGATCAGTTGATGCCACTGATGATCCAACAGCCATGCAGGAAAGTCCACCACCTTTAATATGCTCACCGGTGCCAACCAGCACATTGCCAATTACCCCGGTGTGACCGTCGATAAAAAGACCGGTTTCTACCGCTACCGGGGCGTAAGGGTGGAAACCGTGGACCTTCCCGGTACCTACAGCCTGACCTCTTTTTCCCTTGAAGAGCGGGTGGCAAGGGATTTTTTGATTTCTGAAAAGCCTGATGTCATTGTCAATGTGGTGGATGCCTCTTCCTTGAAACGCAGTCTTTATTTCACCTTCCAGGTGCTGGAGATGGGTTTTCCCGTGGTGGTCGCCCTGAACATGATGGATGTGGCAAAACGCAACGGAACCCATGTGGATGTATCTGCGCTGGAACACCGCCTGGGGGTGACCGTTATCCCAACAATAGGCCGCAGGCGCCAGGGCAAAACTGAATTGAGAGATGCGATCCTGGATACGGCGAACCGTAAAGCCCATCATCCCCTTTGCATTGATTATGAAGAGCTTGAACCGGCTGTGCAGCGTCTTAAAGACCGGCTGGACGTGAGTCAACTGGCCGAAAAATACCCCACCCGGTGGCTGGCCGTCAAACTTCTTGAGGGCGACAGCGAAGCCGAGCGTATTGCCGGTGAATATTTTGGAGAACATTGCCAAGAGTTAAAAATGGCCGATACTATCCGCCGGGAATTTGAGGAAGCCCATTACCTGAATGTTCCTGACTACATGGTGGGCTGCCGGGACCGTCTGGCAACAGACATCATCCGCACCTGCGTTACGGAAACCAGGGACGGCCGGGACCGGATCAGCGAAACCATCGATAAAATCGTATTGAACCGGTTTGCCGCTCCCATTTTTCTCATTGCCACGGTATTTGTGATTTACCAACTTTCCATTGTCAAGGGGTATGAGCTAACAGCTTACTGGTGGCCCATTCTGGCAAAATTGCGGGCTATGATTGCCGGTGTGCTGCCTGCAGCGGGTCTCCTGGAAGATCCGTATATCCGCTCCATGGGGCTGTGGATGGTGGATTCGGCCAATGCGCTTCTCAACTATATCCCCATTTTTTTGATCTTGTTTTCTCTTATTGCCATCCTTGAAGACAGCGGGTACATGGCCAGGATCGCCTTTATTCTGGATAAACTGTTTCATTCCTTTGGACTTCACGGCCAGTCCACACTGCCCTATATTCTTGGGGGGGTATTTGCAGGGGGATGTGCCGTACCCGGGGTGATGTCCACCAAGGGGATACCGGATGAGCGCTCCCGAATGGCCACTATTCTTACCGTGCCCTATATGAACTGTCTGGCAAAGATTCCTTTTTATACCCTGCTCATCAATGTCTTTTTTGCCCCGTACAAATCCTGGGCCATGCTTTTTCTATCCACGGTGACGATTTTTGTGGCCCTGCTGGTGGCCAAATTTTTAACCTCCACAGTGCTTAAGTCCATGGAAACCGCACCCTTTGTCATGGAACTGCCCAA
>JAKSBO010000018.1 GCA_022361095.1 Desulfobacterales bacterium
GGATGATACCGGAAAGATCCGTTTTCTCTTTTTCATTCATGAAATCAATGGCCCCCATATGGCGCCGGGGAAGAACCATGGTTTCAAAGGGCCAGACCGCCCAGAAAGGCACCAGGCATATAAATGAATCGTTGGCAAAAACAATACGTTCTTTTTCCTTGAGTTCCCGTTCAAGGTAGTCGCACAACAGGCAGCGGTCATGGTCCTGCATGTAGCACTGCTGCCGGAAGTCTTCTTTTAAAATTCGGTTGGGAATAGAACTGCTGGCCCAGATTTTTCCATGGGGATGGGTGTTGCCCGTCATTTCTTCTTTATTTTCAAATATCTGGACATAGGCAATATTCTTTTTCTGCCCCAGGGTATTGAATTCGTCGATCCAGGCATCAATGACCGCACGAATCTGATCTTCGGTCATGCGGGCCATGGTCAGATCATGCCGGGGCGTGTAGCAGATGACCCGGCAAAGGCCCGATTCCGGAGCCATCTGGAGCAGGGGGTCCAAAGAGAATTTTCCCATGACCGTATCAGGCAGCAGGGCAGGAGCGTCATCTGTGAAAACAAAGGGTTGGCTGTACATTGGGTTGGTTTTGCCTGAAGTCCGCCGGTTGCCCGGACACAGGTTGCATCCGGGGTTATACCTGTCGGATGGTTTGTTGTCCGGCGCTTTTTGCTGTTCATTCCAGGGGCGGTCTGCCCGGAGAGGCGATACCAGTACCCATTCCCCGGTCAGAAGGTTGAACCGTCTGTGGGGTTGGTTCTCTGGGGGTTGTTCGAATGATTTTGGGTTTACCATGGCATTTCCTTATGGATTTTTGGGAAATCTACGATTCTTTGCATACGCGTATACTTCAGATAGCATATAAAATAACCATTTGCTTTACAAATTATTTTGTCTTAGGATTTCTTTTTAACGTTTTCTTTGATTCTCGTGCTTGATAACCCGCATATTTCACGACGTTTTTATGGTATCATTGCCCGATCACAAATGCTGTGGAAACTTGACTAAGAATAAAGATTAGCACTATAATATCAGAATGATAAAATCGTTCTTACGAAAAAATGCTGTTTGTTAAATTTCATTAATTTCCTGACAAAAAGGTACATCTATAAAAAAGCCATGGTGCATATGGTGTTTATATGGCGCAGCGTCAAAAGAACGGTTTGGCACAATTGCAGTTGAAAAAGGGTTTACCTCTAAAAAACGATTTAGCCGCCGCCATCCGGATCCAAACAGATTTTATAAGAAATTCTCTGTAAGTCACAGAGATGTTTCAATATTCGTTGTGGGTCGAACCACAGTCAAAGACCAAGGACGGTCCGTGACCGTTATATGAAAGTACCAATAAGTTACTAAGTTTCTTTCATGTTTTGTTGTGGGACGAGCCTGGGTGCTGATAGACCAGGTCGGCCCATGGCCGTTATTAGGAAATTAGATATGGCAAAAAGAAAAATTTTAGTTGTTGAAGACAACATATATAACATGAAGTTAGTCCGAAGTCTTATTAAATTAGGCGGATACGATATCCTTGAAGCAGAGAGTGCCGAAGATGGCCTGGCGTTGCTTGGGGAGAATAAACCGGATTTAATACTTATGGATATACAATTGCCTGGGATGGACGGACTGAGTGCGACGCGGCAGATCAAAGAGACCGAAGGAATAAAAGATATCCCGGTACTTGCGCTGACTGCATACGCCATGAAAGGGGATAAAAAACGGGTGATTGAAGCAGGTTGTGCCGGATACATCACCAAGCCTATTGATACAAGGGAGTTTTTAAATATTATCGAAGGCTATATACCCGGTTCTCCCCCCGAAAGCCGGAAGCCGGAAACCTATGCAAACAATGAAGAACACCGGCCTCCCATAGAAGAGGTTACTTGTTTTAAACATAAGATTCTTATCGTTGATGATGATCCACTGAACGTAAAGCTGTTAAGAGCCAAGCTGAAGAACAATGTTTTTTCGACAATAGCAGCATATAACGGACAGGAATGTCTTGATATCGTAAGAGAAGAATCCCCTGATATCATTCTTTTAGACTTAATGATGCCGGGTATCGATGGGTTTGAAGTCACGAAAATTTTAAAAGCAAACGAAAAAACCAAGTCTATTCCCATCATCCATATCACGGCGTTGGACAGCCATGAAGATAAGGCCAAGGCCCTTGCAGTGGGGGCGGATGAGTTTTTAAACAAACCCATAAATACAAAAGAGCTGATGATGCGGATTCGTTCCCTTTTACGCCTTCGGAACTATCAGCAGCAACTTAACACCCGCAAACAGTCAGAACTGCATTTTTTTAATGAGGACGCATCTAACGCCTATGACTTTGACGATATCAAGGCGACATGCTCAATCCTTGTTGCGGATACAAATGAAAAAGATGTGGCGTTTCTCCAAGAAAGCCTTCAGCCTTTTTGTCGTGAGATTCTGGTTACACAAAGCGGTAAAGATGCCATTGCGCTTTCTGAAACCAAACATATTGATATTGTTTTATTGGATATCCCCCTCTCTGATATGAACGGCCATGAGGTCTGTAAGCAGTTGAAACGGATGGATAAAACACGAAATATCCAGGTAATCACCGTGACCTCTCAAATCGATTTAGAGAGCAAAATAAAGAGCATTGAATACGGAACGGATGATTACCTGGTGAAACCGGTAAACAAACTGGAACTTCAGGCGCGCATCAAATCATCCATAAAAAAGAAAGCCTATCTGGATATTCTTGTGTCCAAATACGAAACGGCATTCAATACATCCATTACGGATCAGTTGACGGGGTTGTACAATCATGCTTTCTTTGAACACTATATTCATCTTGAATTACATCGATGTCTTGAGCAGAAACAATACGTGGCACTGATGATGATCGATATCGATAATTTTAAGCAAGTTAATGACACATATGGGCATCAGACGGGCGACCGTGTGCTCAAGGCCGTTGCTGATACGATTCGGGCAAATGTCCGGGAGATTGACGTTTGTGCAAGGTATGGCGGAGAGGAGTTTGTTGTTGTATTGCCCTACGCTGACCAATGTAATGGGGCGGGAATTGCTGAAAGAATCAGAACGGCAATTGAAAAAACAAAAGATGACTATGGTGTGCAGGGTGGCGTAGGACGCATCACGGTGTCCATCGGTCTTGCAGTATGCCCTTCGGATGCCCGGCAGGTAACTGAATTGGTTCGTTGTGCAGACATGGCCATGTACGAAGCCAAACACAAGGGTAAAAATCAAACCGTATACACGAAACAGCAAGCCGAAATTTAAAGTCCTAAAGGTGGATGCACGAACTTGTGCCTGACTTGAAATCCGTGTTTGGCAAACAAGTTTATAGACGCAACGCGCATAATAATTTACGGAGGAATTTTAAATGAAATCATTATTTGCAGCAATCTTAACAACGGTTCTTCTTTTCTCCAGTTCGGCGTTTGCCGCTGATAAGGGAAATTTCAGCACAAAGCCGACGTTGAATCACGGGAAAAAATGGAGAATCGGGTATTTTGAAGGTGGTGAATATTATGACTATAAAGGGTGGTTTATTGCCACGATTGCAGGTTTAATGGATACCGGTTGGATTGAAAAAACGACAATTCCAATAGATAAAGGCGAATATACGACCGGTGTCTGGAACTGGCTGACCACTGAAATGAAAAGCGATTATATAGCCTTTGTCAAAGACGCTCATTACAGCGCAAAATGGGACGAAACGCTGCGTGCACAAATGACCGGAGAGATCATCAACCGGCTTAATAATCAAAAGGATATTGATCTGGTGCTTGCCTTCGGCACTTGGGCCGGAAAGGATTTGGCCAACAACCGCCATTCAACCCCGACACTGGTTCTGTCCGCCAGTGATGCATTGGGGGCAGGTATCATCCAAAGTAATGACGATTCAGGATTCGACCATATTCATGCCCATGTAGACCCGTCGCTTTATGAACGGCAGATTTTGATTTTTAATGATGTCATCAATTTTAAGAAACTGGGCGTTGCTTATGAAAATACGGTAAATGGGAAAAGTTATGCTGCCATTGATACGATTAACAAGATCGCAAAGAAAAAAGGGTTCGAAGTTGTCCCTTGCTTTACCCAGAGCGATATCGCAAATCAAGATGCTGCAGGTGCAAGTGTCCTCAAATGTATGGAAAAATTATGCGGTGAGGTGGATGCCGTGTATGTCACCCAGCAGGGTGGTGTTAATTCTAAGACAATCCCCCGGATCGTGGAGATTGCCAATAAAAACCGAATTCCCACATTTTCCCAGTCCGGATCCCAGGAAGTTCAGGCCGGCCTGTTTATGAGTATTTCCAACTCAGGATTTAAGTATGTGGGGCAATTTCATGCAAGTTTAATTGCAAAGGTTTTTAACGGCGCCAAACCCAGGCAGCTTGACCAGGTATTTGAAGGCCCGCCCAAAGTTGCCATTAATTTAAAAACAGCCCAGATGATCGGGTTTGATCCCCCAATGGTGCTGCTTGGCGCCACTGATGAAATTTATAAATAGTGTCCGGCCAGGCATTAAATAGAGGGCTTAACCCTAGATCTGAAAGACCAAGGGGATATTAATGAAATTTGTGAAGATCGTTGGCGCTTTCGTAATTATAATCGCATTGGCCAGTATATCCTACGCAGGCAATTCCAAAAAATTTTCGACATCTTGTCAAACAAATAATGGGAAAA
>JAKSBO010000055.1 GCA_022361095.1 Desulfobacterales bacterium
AAATCATCAAGGTCGATGAGTATCACGGCAAATTTTTTTCCATACCGTCCTGCGTATTCGATTTCTGATTTTATCGCCTTTAAAAAAAACTGCCGGTTGGGCAGCCGTGTCAAGGTATCGTGGTAAGAGAGAAACCAGGCCTTTTCCTCAGCCTTTTTTCTGTCAATACCCAATGAAATTTTATCTGCGATTGAGGCAATGGCATCCAGTTCAGCCGTTTCAAGCCGTCTTTTTGCAAACATTGTCACAACCCCGACTGTCCGATTTCCCACAATCAGGGGGTGGCCGGCAAATGCTTTTATTTTTTTCTCTTTGAGCCACGCGTGATCATCAATATCGGGATCATCAATAATTGAATTGGAAAGAAAGGCCTTCTTCTCTTTGACAATTTTTTCAGCAATTAAATATCCGGGACAAATAATGCAACACTCACCGTCAAGACGGGTAAACATCCCGTCACATGCAATTACTTCAAGTTGATTGTTTTCATCATTGAGAATCCAGATTCGGGCAAATACTGTATCAAGATAGTGGACAATTGCATCGCAGCATTTGCCGGCCATTTCATTGACATTCGTTCCCTTGACCAGAATTGAGCCTATTTCTGCAGCCATCATGGCATGCCGGGTTCTCTCCTGTATCCTTTTTTCAAGAGAAAGGTTCTGGTCAAGGATTTGGTCATGGTACTCTTTGATTTTCAGGCCGTTTCTGATTCTTGTGACCAGTTCCGCCTTTTCAATGGGTTTATTGAGCAGGTCTGCCGCGCCCATGCCCAAAGCTTTGAGTTTCAATTTAGAGTCAAGCATTCCGGTGAGCATGACCACCGGAATGGATTTTGTCTTTTCGTCGGCTTTAAGCGCTTTGAGCATTTCAAACCCGTCTTTTTCGGGCATCGAAATATCACAGATCACCAGATCTATTTTTTGGTTCAAGATCAGGTCAATACCTTCGTCAACGCTCTGGGCGATAAAAAATTCCCAGTTGTTGGTATATTGGCGCAAGATTCGTTTTAAACTGACCGGAATTTTAGGATCATCATCAACGAAAAGGATATTCTTCATAGAATTGGTTTCCGTATAAAATAGTTAATTTGAAGAGGCCTTTTAAAGTGAACGATGCGTACTTTACAAAATTTGAGATAAATGTCATATTTTCCATATCATTTGTGTAAAATCCGGTCAAACAATCAGTAACAGGCTTTATAAGGGCGCCCAATTGAAAAAAACAAAAGTAGAATTTCTAAAACGATTTGGAAAGATTCGGGATTTGCCTTCTCTGCCGGTAATTGTAACAAAAGTGAATGCAATGCTCAATGATCCAAACACAACAAATGATTCTTTATCCCGGGGCATTGAAAAGGACCAGGCCATTGTGTTTAAAATGCTTCAGCTGGTAAACTCCGCTTTTTTCGGATTGAGAGAGAAAATTTCAACCACCAATGAAGCCGCCATTATTTTAGGGTTCGATGCCATACGAAATATTGTCCTGTCCCTTTCAACCTTTAATGTTCTGGATCATCTGTTAGAGAAAAAATCAAATATTCGTTTCAATGTCGACCGCTTTTGGCGGCATTCAATCGGCGTTGCGGTTCTCAGCAAATATATTGCAGAGCAGACCGGGGTAGGTGACCCGGAAAAATGTTTTGTCTGCGGATTACTCCATGACATGGGTAAACTGATGCTGGCCCATTATTTCCCCGATGATTTCATTGAGGTGATTGAGCATGCCAGTGAGAATGGTTTGATGTATCTGGAGGCGGAAAAAAAAGTATTGCCGGCCTGTCATCCCGAAGTCGGCTATTTTTTTGTAAAAAAGTGGGACCTTCCGCCGCATCTGGCCAACATAATCTATTCGCACCATGCCGTTCAACCCGGCGCAGCCTTCTTTGATGAAAGTATAATCGTAAATACGGCGGATGGCATCATTAACAGCTATCATGCCGATTTTTTGAACAACAATAAATTTCCGGGAAATATGAATTATGCATATTTTGATACCCATGCCAGAAAGCGTTTCAATGTCTGGATTGAAACGGCAGCTCAATGGTTTCCCAAAGTTGAGCCTTTGATTGATGATGCTTTGGCGTTTTTTCTATAACGGCCATGGGCCGACCTGGTCTATCCACACCCAGACTTTCATATAAAAATATCCACGAACTGATTCGTATTTTTTTAAACGGGATGGAAACATTAAATTGATGGATAACACACCAAAACACACAATACTCTGCGTTGATGATGAAAAACAAATTCTGTCTGCGTTAAAGCGTTTGCTGCGAAAAGAAAATTTTGATCTGTTGACTGCGACAAATGGGGAAGAGGGATTAAAGATTATGGCATCCCGGGACATTCATCTGGTTATTTCAGATCATCGGATGCCGGAGATGTCGGGAATTTCATTTCTGGCCAAGGTTCGGGAAAATTACCCGGATACCATCAGGATCCTTTTGACCGGGTACACTGAGATCGATTCCATTAAAGCCTCAATAAATGAGGGCCATGTTTACAAGTTCCTTTTAAAACCATGGAACGATGACGATCTCAAGCAGGAGATCAGAAAAGCCCTTGAACGCTATGACCTTATCCAGTCAAATCACTCTTTGCATCTTATGGTGGCTGCAAAAAATAAGGAACTGGAACAAGTCAATAAAGACTTGGAAAATATCATCAAGCGGCGGACAAGGGAACTTGAACTCCAGAACCAGGCCCTTGAACTGACACGGGTGCTTTTCCGGGGACTTCCTCTGGCAGCCTTGGGCGTAAGTGATGACCGGACAATTATATTGATCAACTGTCAAGCCGAACAATTAAAAATAAACAACCGCATGATCACCGTGGGAAATTGTCTGGCGGATTATTTTTCAAAGGATGTTATGAAAAAAATGTCTCCTGTG
>JAKSBO010000407.1 GCA_022361095.1 Desulfobacterales bacterium
GCAGGGTGTGGATAACGTGTATGACTTGAAATGGAATGATGAGATAACCTATCATGATGTCTATCATCAAAACGAGGTGGAACAGTCCACTTATAATTTTGAAATTGCTGATGTAGATCTTTTGTTCGACCTGTTTAGGAAATATGAGGCCGAAGCACACCGGATCATTGAAAAGGGCCTTGTTATTCCAGCCTATGAGTATTGTTTGAAATGCTCGCACACATTTAACCTGCTGGATGCCAGGGGCGCTATCAGTGTTACGGAACGTACCGGATATATTAAACGTATCAGGGACATTGCACGGGTCTGCTCAAAGGCTTACATCCAGCAGCGCGAAGAGATGGGACATCCGCTTTTGAACAGGGGAGGGAAATAATGAATACACTTTTGATTGAAATTGGCGCAGAAGAAATCCCTGCCGGCTACATTATCCCTGCTTTGGAAGCGTTCAGGAAAAGTATGCTCACGGCTCTAGACAAGGCACGTATTGAATACGGCAAGGCATCAGTCATGGGAACGCCCAGACGGCTGGTCCTTCAGATAGAAAATGTGGCGGATATGCAGTCGGCACAGACTTCCACCATCACAGGACCTCCTGAAAAGGTGGCCTTTGACAAGGAAGGCAAACCAACCATTGCAGCCCAGAAATTTGCGGACAAGGCCGGTATTGCCATTGACGAAGTAAAAATAGAAGAAACCCCTAAAGGGCGGTATCTCACCGCAGTTGTCGAGGAACAATGCGAGTCAACGGTTACAATACTTGAGGGAATGCTTGATAAGCAGATATTGTCCATTCCGTTTCCCAAAAGCATGCGCTGGGGAGATCTGTCCATCAATTTTGCCCGCCCCATTATATCCCTGCTTGCCTTGCTGGGGGAAAAGCCTCTTAACATTAGTATCGGCAATATTACATCATCAAATAAAATATTCGGGCATCAGTTCATGAGCCCTGAAGCCGTCGAAGTGCCGTCTGCGGATGCCTATCTTGATATCGTCGAAAAAAGTGATGTCATTCCAGATATCGAAAAACGTAAGGCAATCCTGAAAGAGGGTATCACCGCCTGCGCCACTGAAAAAAATGCAGCAATACTGGAAGATGACGAACTGGTTGATATTGTCACCAACCTGGTGGAAAATCCTTTTCCCGTGGTCGGATCTTTTGATGATGATTTCCTTGCGGTACCGGATGAAGTGCTGATCACCGCCATGCGGGAGCATCAAAAATATTTTGCCCTTGTGGATGAGGACAACAATCTGAAACCCTTGTTCATTGCTGTAAACAATACCCGGGCAAAGAATATGGACCTGGTAGCCAAAGGGCATGAAAAAGTGCTTCGAGCGCGGCTGTCCGATGCCAAGTTCTTTTATGAAACAGATCTGCAGTCCTCCCTGGACCAGTTCTCCCAAAAGCTGAAAAACGTCACCTTTCAGGCAAAACTGGGTACGGTGTATGAAAAAACCTGCCGGATTGAAAAATTGGGTGCCTATATTGCCAAATACAGTGACTATGCAGACAAGGAAAAACTGGAACAGCAGGTTACACGGGCGGCAAAAATCTGCAAAGCCGACCTGGTCAGCCAGGTGGTGATCGAGTTTACCAAGCTGCAGGGTGTTATCGGAAGGGCATATGCATTAACGGCTGGGGAAGATACGGATGTGGCCCATGCTATTGAACAGCATTATCGCCCGGTTTATTCTGGTGGACAACTGCCTGAAAACCCGACCGCATGCATTTTGGCCATTGCAGACAAACTGGATACCATCTGTGGTTGTTTCAGTGTGGATTTGATCCCGACCGGCGGCGCAGATCCGTACGCACTAAGAAGACAGGGAATCGGTATTATCCAGATCATGATGGAGGAAAAGTTAAATCTGCCCTTGTCTGATATAATTGCACAGGGACTTGCTAACTATATGGCCGATTCGGTGGAATTTAAAAAGGCGGCAGGTTTGATCCATGATTTTCTTAAAAACAGGATGGTGAACATTCTGACAGATGCCGGATATTCAAAGGAAGCTGTGAATTCAGCACTCTGGGCGTCCTTTGACGATATTCCTGATGTGCTGGCGCGGGTGAAAGCCCTTGACGCCTTGAGAAAAGAGCCAGATTTTGAGCCTTTGTCCGTTACTTTCAAGCGTGTCGAAAATATCATTAAAAAGGCGGATGTTGAGATCGAACACCTGTCTGTTGATCCGCAGCTTTTTGAAGATCCGAGTGAAATTGGACTTCACGATGCAATTGCCGATGTGCGCAAGAGTGTGGAAAGCTTGATCCAAGAACAGGATTATGATAAAGCCCTCTCTCACATGGCCACATTGCGGCCCCGTGTTGACGGGTTTTTTGACGATGTAATGGTTATGGCAGAGGATGAAAAAATCAGGCAGAACCGGATAGCGCTGCTGTCCTCAGTATCCGGACTGTTTAAAAATATTGCGGATTTTTCAAGAATATAATGGTATTAGACCGTTCCCAGTATTTCATCCTGGGTCACAGGTTACCACAACGCATGGAATAACCACGTTGGTTTGTACTGTTAATTCACATAAATTTATTTGTTGAACGGAGGCTTTTTTATGGCAGGATATGATCCTGAAAAAGATAAAAAAATCAAAGAGTGGAAAAATGACGAGACAGGCCTATTAATATCCATTCATCAGTACGGTGAGGGAGAACCAAAAGTTCAGGTCGGCCCAAGAATTTTGAAGAAGAAGGACGGGACTGACAGGGCGCCGTCAAAGGCCGGTCGGCTTTCCATTGAAGATATTATGTGGCTGTACGACATTATCGATGAGGTAAAGGATGAGTTATCCGACATGGTCGGACCTGAATAATGAATCCGTTATACCCCCGCTGGGCACAAGGAAGACACCCGATGTAGGTTCGGTGGCTGTACTGGTGGCTTGCGAGCCTGATATGAAGCTGATCCGGGCCCAATTGCCGACAGCGGCTGAGCAATCTTTTTTTACAAGTACCCTTATCACGCCTGATGGTGATAAGGGTACTTGTATTGCCGGCCCGTTTATCGGAGCACCCTATGCGGCCATGATTCTTGAATCCCTGATTGCAAGGGGTGTAAATAAGGTCTTTATGATCGGGTGGTGTGGCGCGGTCAGTGAAGATATCAGTGTCGGCGATCTCATTATACCTGAAAAAGCCTTTGTTGATGAAGGCACATCATGCAATTACATCAGGCTGGATAAGGAAATGCCCTGCAGCCAGCCGGACAGGTTGCTTGGTGAAAGACTTTTTAAAGAGCTTTCCGCACAGGATGTGGTTGTAAGAAAAGTACCGATTTGGACAACAGACGCCA
>JAKSBO010000640.1 GCA_022361095.1 Desulfobacterales bacterium
CACGCTGCGACCTGACCGAATATCCCCGCTCTCGCAGTACAGCCACGTCGCTTACCCCCGTATGCGCATTTCTCGCCAGCCCCGCCGGATCAACCCCCAGCCAGCTCGGCCACCCCACCTCCAACTTCCTTCTCATCTCCTCCGCCCGCTTAACATGCTCCTCAAGCCGCATTCCGCTCTCAATATACTCCCCCACCACATGTACAACCTTCTCTTCTCCCCCACTCACCTCAGCAAGCAAAAACACTGCCGGACTCCGAATCCCAAAGTCCATCCCCCCAATCACCAGTTTCTGTCCATTCACCCCATCATCAATCATTTCACGAACATGCACTGCCCTCTCAAACATCGGATAAACCAATTCATCACGCCGTGGCTTCTCGCACATCATCTCACTCTCCCACGTCCCCTTGCTCGTCCTCCTGAACTGACTCAACAAATCATCCACCCCCACAAACCCCTTCGCTTCCTTCCCCTTCCCTTTGCAGTCATCAATTAGCTCACACCCCTCGCAATCACCTCTATCACACCGCTGCATCACATCAATCGCGTTCCACTTAAAAACCTTCCTCCCCTGCTCCACCAACTTCCCCATCAATCCGCCCGGCCGATGCATCGTCGACATAGCCTCAATGCTGCCCTTCACCCAAACATCACCGCACCATCCCGATCGTGTCACCAATTGCGCCGCTTCCCAAATCTCTTCATCAAACTCCTCCACCTCATCGCACCTTAGCTTATGCACTCTCACCCCGCGCACCGACCGTTGGCTCTGCGACAAAATCTCCACCCGACTTCCATTCACCAGTTCAATCTTCCGCTGCGTCGGCTCCCCCTTCACAATCCCCTTCAACATCGGTCGCTCCAACAACCCAAGCAAATGCTCATACATCCTCCCCGACTGTTCCAGCGATCCCCCCAAAATCCTCACCTGTATCCCCGGCTTAAACATCAGATCCAACAACGTCACCACTGCACCCAACATCGTCTTCCCCCCACC
>JAKSBO010000368.1 GCA_022361095.1 Desulfobacterales bacterium
GGACGGATTCCCGGATACGGGCTGGACCTTTTACGTCCCTTTTTCCATCTCCACCCAGACCAATGTCTCCACGGCTGTTCTGGCGGCCTTTATCCTGGGGTTTTCATCCATGCTCACCGGACTGAACTTTATCACGACCATCCACCGGATGCGAAGCCCCGGCATGGGCTGGCTGCAGATCCCGCTGTTTACCTGGAGTCTGTACGCCACCTCCTGGGTACAGATCCTTGCAACGCCCGTGGTCTCCATTACCTTTGTTCTGGTTTTGGCCGAGCGTTTCTTAAATTTAGGGCTGTTTGATCCTGCCCGGGGGGGCGACCCCATTCTTTACCAGCACCTGTTCTGGATGTACTCCCATCCGGCGGTCTATATCATGATCCTGCCCGGAATGGGGGTGATTTCCGAGATCATCCCGGTGTTTGCCAGGAAATCGATTTTCGGATACAAGGCCATTGTGGTCTCCTCCATGGCCATTGCCGTGGCCGGCTCCCTGGTATGGGCCCATCACATGTATACATCGGGCATGAGTGACACGGCCGTGTTTGTCTTTTCCCTGCTCACCTTTATTGTGGCCATCCCTTCGGCCATCAAGGTCTTTTCATGGGTGGCAACCCTTTACAAGGGAAGCGTTGAGATGACGCCGCCCCTGTTTTTGTCCCTGTGTTTTATCTACCTGTTCAGTGTGGGCGGGCTTACGGGTCTGGTGCTGGGTGCAGCCGGCACGGATGTACACCTGCACGACACCCATTTTGTGGTGGCCCACTTCCATTTCACCATGTTCGGCGGCACCGGCTTTGCTTTTTTTGCGGCCCTTCACTATTGGTGGCCCAAGATGTTTGGACGGATGTACAATTTTAAACGGGCCTATATCGGTTCCATCCTGTTGACCGGCGGGTTTTTCTTTCACTATGTGCCCATGTTCATCATGGGCATGCAGGGGATGCCCCGGCGGTATTACGACTATCTGCCCCAATACAGCCAGGGCAATTTTTGGGCGGGGTGGGGGGCACTGCTCATGATCATTGGGATCGGCGTGCTTTTGGCCAACCTGGCACAAAGTTTCAAACAAGAGCGCAACGCAGAAGCCAACCCCTGGGGCGGGGTGACCCTGGAGTGGACTGTGCCCTCTCCGCCGCCCCTGCATAACTTTACCTCGGACCCCGCTGTACCGGACTACCCCTATGATTTCTCGGGGGTTGTTGGTGCAGAACATAACCATTAACCACGGCAAAGGATTCAACCATGCATCTATCCTCGTCCGCCACGGATCATACCGGAAAGAAAATGGGGATGTGGCTTTTCCTGTATACGGAGATTATTTTGTTCGGCGGGTTGTTTGTTCTTTACGCTGTCTATCTGACCATTCATCCCCAGGATTTTATTGATGGCGGAAAGCAGTTGAACCGCATTTTCGGGTTGGCCAATACGGTGATTCTGCTTATTTCAAGCTTTGCCGTGGCCGCTTCCATCACAGCGGTTCAAAAAGAACAGAAAAAAACAGCCCTGTCTGCCCTGGGCGTCAGTCTGCTCTGCGGTTTGATTTTTTTGATCAATAAATATTTTGAGTGGGGTCATAAGATCCATAATGATATTTTTCCCAATTCGGAAACCCTGCTCAACGGCCCCAAGGGACTGAATGTCTTTTTCGGGCTCTATTATGTGGTCACCGGTCTGCACGGGGTGCATATCATCATCGGCATGACC
>JAKSBO010000275.1 GCA_022361095.1 Desulfobacterales bacterium
CTGGATTCTGGTTCTGGACGGTCAGGCGCTTCGGGCAAAAAAAACCTTGGATTTAATCAGCCATCACCCATTGACACCGCTGGGGCTTTTTCGGGTCTGGGATCTGCCCGGGCAGCTTCTTAGCCAATTGAAACCCAGGATGAACCCGGCTGAAAATCACCATCCCCCAACCAACCGGAATCCCTCTCATTAGAAAAGATGATAGATGGGTTGGTTTATATGAAAGTCCGGGTAAGTTACTCAGATCTTTCAAACTTTACTGTAGGCTGAGCCTGGCAGTCGACATGCCGGGTCAGCCCATGGCTGTTATATATAATCTTTGCACTTGCCATAGCAAGTGTTATAACGTTTTTTTATAAGAAAGTCTGGGTAAGTTACCAAGAACTTTCAAGCTTTGTTGTGGGCTGTGCCTGGCCGCTGATATGTCAGGTCAGCCTGTGGCTGTTATATAAAAAATAGAGAGAGGTGTTTGGTTTGCCAGAACAGAAACCAGGAATTTGCGGCTTGTGTTTCCATAGTCCCGGATGCGGTGTTATTGTCCATTTTGACGATGACGGTAAAATCGACCGGCTCACCCCTGATCCCGAGGCGCCCATGGGCGAAGTACTTTGTCCCATGGCGGCCAGCGCAAAACAGATTATCTATTCCGATGCCCGGATCAAACAACCGTTGAAACGAACCGGACCCAAGGGAAAATTGGATTTTGAACCCATTAGCTGGGAAGAGGCTTTTGATATTATCGCCGAAAAGATGGCGGCTGTTAAGGCGGAACATGGACCCCGGGCCCTGGGGTTCTACGCCGGTACAGGATCATACGAACGGGCCTTTAAGGATGCATTCCAGCTTGGCGGTTCCCACATTTATCTTGCATCAAGTATTTTGTTTCCCTACGGATCACCCAATACCTTCGGGGTGGGCGCACCTTGCTATACGTCCCTGGGTGTGCTGGCGCCCCAGGTGACATGCGGTTGTCTGCACACGGAGATGTTTTCCGATGTGGATAATGCCGATCTTATTTTTGTCTGGGGGACTGATCCGTCCACATCCACTCCCCCGGCCATGTTCGGGCGTTTGGCCCGGGCAGCCCATGAAGGGGCAAGGATTATCGTCATTGATCCCAGGCAAACAGCCTCTGCCAAGCTGCCGGAAAGTCTGTGGGTGCCCATCCGGCCGGGCTCGGACGGGGCCCTTGCCCTGGGCCTGTGCCATATTTTGATCCGGGAAAATTTAATTGATCAGGCCTTTGTACAGGAGTGGACGGTCGGGTACGAAGAATTTGCCGACTATGTTAAGGCGTTCACCCCTGAAATCGTTGCCGGTATCACCGGCGTGCCCCGGGATCTGATTATGGATCTGGCCGAGGAGATTGCCGATGCCGAAGGCGCAAGCTATGTCATGTATACGGGTTTGGAATACACCAAATCCGGTGTTCAGAACATCCGGGCCGTCATGGTGCTCTGGGCCTTGGCAGGACAACTGGATGTTGAGGGGGGGCGCTGCTTTGTCCCCCGTGAAAACCAGATACACCTGAGCAAAGACCATCAGATTGCAAGCCCTGGGTTTGATAAATCCATTGGTGCAGGCCATTTTCCGGCATACGCCCATTTCTGCGGGGGGGAACCCCATGCCAGCCGTTTGCCCAAGTCCATTTTAGACGGGGAACCGTATAAAATCCACGGCCTGTTCATCCTTGGCGCATCCATTTTGACGTCCTGGCCCAACCCCATTTTGTGGCAAAAGGCGTTTGATGCCCTGGATTTTATGGTCTCCATTGATCTGCAGCTTACCCGGGATGCGGCCTGGGCGGATATTGTGCTGCCGGCCACAACCGCCTTTGAGCAGTCATCCTATTGCTTTTACGGCAATGCGGTGCGGTTGCGGGAAAAAATGATTGATCCGGTGGGAGACAGCAAACCCTGCTTTACCATTTTAACGGAGCTTGCCCGAAAACTTGGATATGCTGAAAAGTTTCCCGCCGATGAGGCGGAGCTGTTGGATCTGGTCTTAAAAGATACCGGGATAACCCGGGTGGATATGGAAAAGGACAGGCGTCTGACGGTGCGTAAGCCCGCAGATCCCATGACCTACCGGAAATGGGAAACAGGCGGATTGCGAAAAGACGGAAAGCCGGGTTTTGAAACCCCGTCCGGCAAGTTTGAAATTAAATCCACCCTGCTTGAACAGATGGGGTATGACGGACTGCCAAAATATGAAGAGTCCTTTGAAACACCGGTCAGCAGCCCTTTGCTGGCCAACCGGTTTCCATTGATCCTTGGAACGGGGCCGTTTAAGCCGGATATGAAATCCTGTCTGCGGGCCATCCCTGATTTTATTGAAAAATATCCGGACCCCATGGTCCAGATGAATCCTGAGGATGCTGCAAAACGAAAGATTGAAACCGGCGATACGGTTGTGGTGAAAACCGCCCGGGCATTTGTGGAGATGCGCGCCGATGTGACCGAAAAGGTGATGCAGGGGTTTGTGTATGCACCGGTGGGCGGCGGTGGCCCATTGGGGCCTGAATCCTGGCGGAAAGCCAATGTCAATGTGCTTACCGACCTTGAGCAGTTCGACCCCATTTCCGGTTTTCCCGTGTACAAGACCCTGATGTGCCAGGTGAAAAAGAAACGCAGGAAGCGCACGATTGTCATCCAGGACCCAAGTTTGGGATGTGTCGGATGAATCCAATTAAAAAAGGGGGAAAACCA
>JAKSBO010000473.1 GCA_022361095.1 Desulfobacterales bacterium
AGTTTTAGGTACCGAGTTTAATGTTTCTTCCTACAATGATGAGGATGAAATCTGCACGACGCTAGTTGAAGGTAGTGTGGTTGTAATGGATAGTGAGAATCAGGTAAAGAATGTAATTCTTGAGCCAGGATACCAGGCCGTTTATGCCAAAGCTGAAAAGGATCTGGATTCACAACAAGTCAACACCGAGATATATACCTCCTGGAAAGATGGAAAGTTCATGTTTGAGAGAAGTCAGCTTTCTGATATCATGAATAAAGTATCCCGCTGGTATGATGTGAAGGTATTTTATCAATCGAGCGATATTGAAACTTTAAACTTTACAGGAACCCTTAAACGATACGATAATTTGGAAAGACTATTGGGGATGATTGAGAAAACAAACGAAGTAAAGTTTGTAGTGAGAAACAATACCATTGTAGTTGAAAAGAAATATAAAAACTAAAGTATAAACACTAAAAATAGATTAGAAACTCGATATAAAAGAAAAACGGGTTTGCTACCAACAAACCCGCAATATTAATAATTACTGCATTCTTCTGTAGAGTGGAATCAAAAGAATGAATGCGATGTGTAACTATAATCCTTACAAATTTATGAAAAATTCTTATGGATTCTCTTACTTTCTGTCAGAAAGTAGGTGGAAGAAAACCTTAATGCGTATGAAGTTACTCGCAGTGATGATGCTGATAGGAGTTCTGCAATTGTCAGCAAACGTGAAAGGACAGGTAGCCGAGGTTAACATGAACATGCAAGATGCCAACCTGGTTGAATTCTTTACAGAGATAAGGAATCAGACTGACTATGACTTTCTTTACAACCATGATTTGGTGATGAGTAAGGAAGCTGTTGATGTAGAAGTGAATGGCCAGGATTTGAAAGAACTTTTGGAAGGAGTTCTTTATGAAAGAGATCTTGATTTCCAGGTAGATGATAATGTAATCATCATTTCTGAAAGAGAATATGTAGCTCCTGTTACTAAGCCAGTTGTGCAGGAAGAGAAAAAGATTTCCGGTAAGGTAGTTGATGAAACAGGCGTAGCGCTTCCGGGTGTATCTATTTTGATAAAAGGTACAAACATTGGTACTGCTACAGATA
>JAKSBO010000679.1 GCA_022361095.1 Desulfobacterales bacterium
AAACTGGGCTGTGCTAATGGATTCAGATATTGGCGATCCTATGCAACATTCGAGGAATGTAAAGAAAATCGAAGAAATTAGGACTTCAGGGAAGCTTGGTTTTCTAACCAAAAAACGCGAACCAGAAAATTATATAGATCCGCAGATCATAATGGATGAATATGAAATTGTGGTTGAATATTCAGAAGAAGATGATGCAAAAAAGATAATTGCGACGGCAACGACTACCCGAAAAGATGATGTTTTAGAAAAATTTTGGCCCAAAATGACCGCTGAAATGATCCTCTCCCAATCAAAATATATAGATGACGGAGCCGGAAGGTATGAAATACAAGAAATTTTATCTGATGTATTAAGTTTATGCTAAGTGCTAACAAAATAAGGATTAGTAACCGTGCTGAGGCACGAAGCTCGGTTACTAATCCTTGGTTCATGAAGCAGCGGATTTATTTATATGGGTAAAGGTTCTGAGATTTACTTTAGTGTGCTGAAGGCCAAGTGCAAAAACAATTGAAACAAACGTCTTTTTCCTGATGAAAAAGTCAAAAGTCAGGCCATTCTAAGCCATTGAAATTCAGATCAAAACTAAAATACCGGCAATTAGGCGCACGAATAGTGCAACATGCCCTGCGGTGCCTGGCAGGGCTGTTTTACAAACAACCGATACTCGTTTTTTTACAGTCAGCCTGTGAATTCCGGGGACATGATATCTATTTTTAAATTAAAAATCTTGTCCCTGCAAAACCGTCGACCACCGAACAAGCCAAAGAACTCGAACGGGTTTAACTACGCGGTTTTTTGAAGGTGTCGCTTTTGCCGGTGCAATAGGGTCAACCAAATTGTTAATAAAAGGTAAAAGTTATTAAGCGGTGATCATATCGATCTATGGGATAAGGATAAAATTACAAGCAGCAGTATGTTTTTCAGGTCAGTATATGAATTCTTTGGCGTGGTATCAGACTTAAATCGCAGCAAGCAAATCTGGTTCTGGGAGGTGAAATGAAGTCACTGTTTTTATCTGCTTTTTTAGTCATTTTTGCGTTTGTAATAAATTTTGGTATTTATTTATTCTCATATAACAAAATAATATTCCCGTATTTGACCGAGTCCCAACGAATGGATATTGCTCCGATTATATTCTCCAAGGTATTGCTGGGTTACTTAGCATCATCAATCTTTATTGTAGTGCTAATGGCGGCAGCAAAAAAATACATAACAAAGTAATCAACCGGTCTCCACAAGCGCGGCTCGCGCTTCGATAGTTTTACCACGCTTTGTTCCGCACGGTTACTACACCGTTCGCTTCAAAAAATCGTTGCACGGATTAAAAAAGTAATACTATATTGGTATTACATCATAACAAGACTCCGTATTTTCTAAAAATACCTTGGGATTTGCGCCATATAGTTTTTTAAATCTTTGCCGTACAGGTTGCGGCAATGGACTCCCTCCCTTAAAGCCGGGCAGTGCTGAATCCCCAGGGACAAAATAGCAATAAAAAGGAAAAGCAGGCTCAATACCCAGGCCGGACAAAAAAATGATTCCTGGATCTAACGGAACGTCGGAATCATATATGCAGCATCTATGGACAGGAGCCCACCCAGGGCAAAATCCATCTGCCGGGTGTTAAAGCTGTCGCAGGATAATTGTGTATATCCGGAAAAGTGTGTCCCGGGTAAACACATTGAGTACGCCTGCCTAAGTATTGTGTCCGTAAAGGGCCCCTTGGGGGCCGCGAAGCAGTTCTAACCGCTCAACACCGAACAGTTCCGTGCGCACGCCGGAAGGGTAATAAACATTGCCCAGATAAAATCCCACAGCCTGGACTGCTCAGAGACCCGGGTATTGATTTTTACATTAACCGGGGATCATCCTTTATTGGGTCTTACACCCTTCATAAAAGAATTTGATATCTTATTCGTGAAGCTATTGCGAATTGTTTTGAAGAGCATACAGAGTATAAATACATTACCACAATTGAGATGCCTGGGGTTCAAAAGCAGCGTGTGCAGGAATGTCTTAACTCTACTTATACGGGGGCAACAGTCAGTGCCGAATTTTAATTCACATAACCAAAAACGAATGCGGACACGCAATAAGCGCACTTCGGTAATGGTTTGAAAATGATGAAAAAACAGCGATACTTAAAAAAAATCATTGTTATCTTGACAAAAACCGCTTATCGGCTTAAGCATAGTCTCCGTTGTTTAGAATTTGGAAATAAATGTTAGTGCAGGTGTTACAAAAGCAAGAGCCCTCCTATATGAGTCCTCCGATGTAAATAAGAGCACACGCGTACAAAAAACAAATTATCCAGATAGCGAACAAACCATCCGCATAATTGGGCCGCGGCCGGCCCGGTCATGTGACATTGGACTGATGCAGTTATTTAACTGCGAGTTTTTTTCATATTGTAAAAAACAGTCCGGGTATTAGGCAAAGGTAATGAATTTGTACGAATCACAAGGGGAAATTTAATTTCATTAAAAAATGGAAACGTTAAGCCAAACAAAAATTATTCTCAGGACCATGGAGCGATTGGATTCCCGGGAGCATCTGCCTGCTGATCTATCAGCACTTTTGGGAAAAACAGCCCTGCTTCAGGCAAAACACACTGGCGGCCTTCAGCTTGATTTGTCAGGTATCCCTCTGTCACAAGCCCCGGTCTGTTCTCCCTTGAATTTCTCTCTGGATATGAAAAATTTTAAAGTCCTGACTGCCCGGATCATGGCGGCTATCCTTGACGCCGGGGACGCCATGCCGGCTTCTGTGGTTGATGCCGTGGGTCTGTTTCAAAGGGCTGTTGAGAAAAATGAGCTTTCTTTCGAACAGGCCTGGAACGAGATCCTAACCCGTTTTTCCGGCGGCGGCTTTTCAGGGCCGATTTTAAAAAAATGGGAAGCGCAAACCCCTGACGCACCATCTGCACTGCCCTTTCTTGTCATGGCCGGTGCTGCGCCAAGCCTTCAAGCAGCCGGGCGTGTTCTGGCCGAGACCAAAGGGATTGATCCGAAACAGATCCATACCAGCGGTGCCTGTCCCGTATGCGGCAGCCCCCCATATATACTGGAACTCCGGGGAAAAGAAGGGCAAAGATTTGCCCACTGCTCCTTTTGCAGGTTCACCTATCGAATCAGACGGCTGTCCTGTGCCTGTTGCAACATTGACAAGGCGGATCAATTAATCGGTTTTACGGCGGAAGACGAACCCGGATTTCGCGTGGAGACATGCGCCAAGTGCAATACCTATATAAAAATAATTGATTTTCGGGAGCTTGACCGGAAAGCTTTTGCCCCACTGAATGACTTTGAATCCCTGCCACTGGACATGCTTGCCGCAACCCACGGCTATAAGCGCATGGCTTTATCGGCATGGTGCATTTAACGATATACTCCCTTTTAACCCATGCAAAGGATAAGTAATGGACTTAACCCGTAGAAATTTTGTGAAAGCGGCATCTGCCACAGTTGCAGGAATTGCAGCGGCACCGGTATTTACCGGCCTGGGCTGCTCTGCCGTTTCAAAGTCTGCAGAGCGTGCCGAACAACTGGATCCCAAATGGACGAAACAGACCACGTCCATCTGTGCTTTTTGCTCTGTGGGATGCGGTCTTCTGGTAAACACGGACCTTGGAACAAAGCGGGCCGTCAACATTGAAGGTGACCCTGATCATCCCATCAACCAGGGCGCATTATGTTCCAAAGGCGCGGCCACCATCCAGATGACTGAAAACCCCAAACGGACCCTGACCTGCCTCTACCGGGAACCCTATGGCAAAGAATTTATCCCCAAGGACTGGGACTGGTGCAAAAAACGAATTGCCCGCCTGATCAAAGATTCCCGGGATAAATCCTTTGAGGCTAAAAACGATAAAGGCCAGGAAGTCAACCGGACTATGGGAATTGCCTCCCTGGGCTCCGCCGCCATTGACAACGAAGAGTGCCTGGCCATGCACAGCTTTACCCGGTCTTTGGGACTTGTCTATATTGAACACCAGGCCAGGATCTGACATAGTGCAACTGTAGCGGCTCTGGGAGAGACGTTTGGACGCGGTGCTATGACCAATCACTGGATTGATTTGAAAAACAGTGACTGTATTTTAATTATGGGCAGCAATGCTGCCGAAAATCATCCCATTTCCTTTAAATGGGCCCTTAAGGCCCAGAAGAAAGGGGCTAAAATTATCCATGTGGATCCGAGATTCACAAGAACCTCAGCCAAGGCCGATAAATATATGGCCCTGCGTTCCGGAACCGACATTGCGGTTCTGGGCGGCTTGATTCGTTACATTCTTGAAAATGAGGACTATTTTCTTCCCTATGTAACCGAATATACAAATGCCTCTTTTATTCTGGGTGAGGATTATGAGTTTAAAGATGGTCTTTTCAGCGGTTTCAATGAAGAGACAAGGGTCTATGACAAAGCCACATGGGCATTTGAAAAAGATGAAAAGGGTGTGCCCAAGCAGGATAAAACCCTGACGCATCCCCGGTGTGTGTTTAACGTAATGAAAGCACACTATAACCGGTACACCCTGGATAAGGTATCTGCCATATCAGGCTTGTCCAAAAATGATCTGATTGATTTTTATCAGACCTATGCAGCCACCGGTAAACGGGGAAAATCAGGTACCATCATGTACGCCATGGGCTGGACCCAGCACTCTGTGGGCGTTCAGAATATTCGGGCCATGGCCATGATCCAACTGCTTTTGGGCAACATCGGCGTGGCCGGCGGCGGTGTGAATGCGTTGCGCGGTGAATGCAATGTGCAGGGGTCCACGGACTATGCCCTGCTGTTTCATATCCTGCCCGGTTATATCAAAACACCGGTGGCAGGCCTGGATACCCTGGAGGCGTACAACAAGGCCTTTACGCCCAAAAGCAATGACCCCGAAAGCGCCAACTGGTGGCGGAACTACCCGAAATACTCGGCCAGTTTGATTAAGGCCATGTATTCGGATGACAAGGTCGAGGAGGCATACCGGTATCTTCCCAAGTTAGACAGCCTCTCTTCGGATAAATACTCCTGGATTCCCCTGATTCACCGTATGTGGGAAGGCAAATTTTCAGGGGCGTTGATCTGGGGAATGAATCCCGCCTGTTCGGGTCCCGATTCCGTTAAAACCCGAGAGGCCATCGGTAAGCTTGACTGGATGGTCAACGTAAACCTTTTCCAGTGCGAAACCAGCGATTTCTGGAAAGGGCCGGGAATGAATCCCGAAAAAGTCAAAACAGAGACCTTTTACATCCCCTGTGCGTCAGCCATTGAAAAGGAAGGATCGGTCTCCAACTCCGGCCGATGGAGCCAGTGGCGGTATCAGGGGCCCGAGGCGCCCAAAGGGATTCTTTCGGATGGGCACTACTTCCATGAGCTGTGGGAAGAGGTTGCCGGACTTTACGAAAAAGAGGGCGGGGCCTTTCCTGAACCCATTACCCGTTTAAGCTTCAACAATATGTGTAAAAAGGGCGCCCACGGTCATTACCATTTCAGTGCGGACCAGACGGCAAAGCTGGCCAACGGCTGGTTTACCCGGGATGTAACCGTAAAGGGAAAATCGTTTAAAAAAGGAGAGCAGGTTCCATCTTTTTCTTATCTGATGGATG
>JAKSBO010000757.1 GCA_022361095.1 Desulfobacterales bacterium
TCCGGCGATGAGGTGGTGGATTTTGATAACACGGATTTCACCATCGATATCGGTGGGGGCAAGTCGGTTTCCTTTGCCATGTCCGGTGAAGATGGTGCCGTGCTCCGGGCGAGCAGTACAATGGGCCTGGAGCTGTCTGAATTTTTCCATGTCCAAGGTGCTGTTTCAATAGGCAGATCCGATACTAGGGTGGTCCTGGCGGATACCGGAGAAACGGTAGCGGTGTCAATGCTTGAAATCGGCGGCACCGTGACATCGGCCTTTGCCGGCATCAACGGGCCGGGTGATTCCGGGTCAGCCATGGGATTCAGCCTGGATGCCGTGACCTTTGGACTGGCCATGTTTAATCCGGCAGATGCGGCGGATGACCGGTCATGGTTCGCATTGAAAGCCCTGGCGGGTACCGCTGAAATGGTCGGTGTGGATGCCCTGGCCGGGACCAGTGCAAACAATATCAGTCTTGACATTAACCAGTCATCCGGCGATGGCGGCACTGTCATAGACTTTGCGCAAAGCTTTGAATCATCCCCCGGGGCCCTGGACGGCACGCTTTCCATTGATACGGGGATGGGCAATGATCCTGTGGCCCTTGGTTTTACCGGGGAGCTTATCCGGGTGGCCGGCGGGTTTTCCATTGAGATCACAGATGTGGTTTCCGCCACCGGTACCCTGTCATTTAAATTCAGCAAGACCCAAATTCTATTAAGCGATGATACATCAATTCACGCCGGTCTGATTGAGGTGGGGGCCGTTGGAATTGATGCCGTTATCGGAGAGCCGGGCAATAATGTGACCATTGATAATGTAAATATGGGACTGGCTCTATTTTCCCCTGATCCTGAATTTGAAGATACCGGCATTGATCAGCGGTATTGGGTCGCACTGGAGACCGACGGCGGCACCGTCTCGGTGAATAATTCCGGAGACCTGTCAGGGGATGTGGATGATATCCAGGCAAGTGTCAACAAAGGGTTCGGCAACCTGGACGGTAATTCCAACACCACGGTGGTGAACTTCAAGGCCGGGTTTGAAAGTGCGCCCGGGGTGAATGACGGCACCCTTGTCGTGGACACCGGCGGTGAAATTGACGGTATTCCAGTTGCTTTTATCCTGGATTTTGATTCGGAAACCCTGAATTTTTCAGCCGTTGTCACCATTGAAATTGCAGATTTTTTCCATGCCCGGGGCGCCTTTAGTTTTATCTCCGCCGGTCCGGCGCAACTGGTCACCCTTACCGGTGACGGTGCCGAACAGGTTTTGGTCTCCATTGAAATCCTGGGCGTCAGCAGTGCCGATGTCTTTGCCGGTGTGAACGGTCCCTATTTAAATCTGGATAATTCCATCAGTGATGTGGCCATGGGGCTTGTTTTGAGCGGTGTTGACTTTGCCCTGGTTCAGCTTTCGGAAGTCGGCGGCCAAGGACGATCATGGTACGCCCTCCGGGTGATGGGCGGTGATGCCGCCCTGGTGGGAATAACAGGGTTTCAGGTCTCCTTAGGGGACGTAATTGTTGAAA
>JAKSBO010000306.1 GCA_022361095.1 Desulfobacterales bacterium
AATTTTTTTGTCAAGCGGATTTTCGGCCGGCTGACAGAGCCCAAAATACTTTCGTTCCGGCATTAAAATATCGACCGGGAACCGTCCGATTGCATTAGAGCCGGGTCAAAAATCAGGGCATTGGGGCCATGCACATAGGGTTTCTTCCGATTCATCAATTTTCAACAGGCTTTTAAAACCTGATTTGTAAATTAGAGCATATTGAAATGAGGATTGCGATTGTACAGTGAACGTAAGTATTCATTATTATAGATAAAGCATCACTTAATATCACCGGAGACAAGGATATGAAAGAAGGTTTTGAATTTTGTCTGGACCATGTACTGAAGAGCGAAGGCGGCTAAGGATTTAAATTAAGGCAACATATTGTTTGTTATTTGAACGTCATGCTTTTCTTGACAAAAAGTATATTCCTATGACATTGATCATTTATATGTGTAGTGCCCAACCGAAAACCGTAAATTTTACCGATTACTTCGTTGGGTGCCGATGCCAAGATACGGTATATGGGATAGAAGATAAAATATGAAACCAAAATGGAGAGTCCTTTTTTGTGATGGTATGGAGCACGCTTGCCCGATTACGGATTTTATTAATTCCCGCCCTGAAAAGCACCAGGTAAAGCTGCTAAGGCTGCTCGGACTGCTGGAAGAGCATGGGCCGACCCTGCCAAGGCCTTATGCGGATCTGCTGCATGACGGGGTCCACGAACTCCGCTTTACCTTGTCCCGGGACCGTATTCGGGTTCTTTATTTTTTTTGTTACCAAAAATTTATCGTATTGTATGAGGTGTTTTTCAAAAATTCCCGCAGGGTGCCGGAAAAATACATTGACCAGGTGATCGCCTACCGGGATGAATTTCTGTCCCGGGTGTCTGAAAAAAAACTGGAGAAGATCAGCCGTGCTGTTTTTTAAACAAGTGCTGGAGGAAAAATTTAAAGATCAGCCCTTTTTATCCTTTTATGACAAGGAGTGTCACATTTGTACGGCAACGATGAATGTCGTGGCCCGGATGGCCCAAAGCCAAGGCACACGGGGTGAAATACTGGCTTTGCTGGATATTGATCCGGCAGATTTTGAGGCGCTTGAGGCGGGTGACCATTGTCGTCCGTTCCAGGTTGCCCGGCTTCTCACTCATTTTGGGATGGATGCATCACAGGTGACGGCACACTGTTCAAGATATTCCAAAGAGATTAATCCGGGTGCACCGGACAAGGCCTGTGACCGGAATTAAATCCGCCGCAGATACGCCGGATTTTAAGTCACCATCAAGGCCCGCCAATGGAAGTATATTTTAAATATGTGTCCTTTGGCTGTTTTTATGTGATAGTCTGGGTAAGCTTCTCAGATCTTTCAAACTTTG
>JAKSBO010001091.1 GCA_022361095.1 Desulfobacterales bacterium
AATACTTATTTAAAAGAGAATTCTAAATTATGGAATGAAAACTTTGTAACGTTACATGCGTTGAATCAAACAAATGGTAAAGGTCGATTTGAAAGAAAATGGTATTCTGAGAAAGGCCTGGATTTAACATTTTCAACATTGTTTTTGCCAAACGAGAAGGTAAAAAATTTGTCTGTAGTATCGTTATATGCAGGACTGGCTGTATATAACGTTTTAATAAAGCAGTTAGATGAAAATTTAAATTTAAAATGGCCGAATGACATATATTATAAAGATAAAAAATTAGGCGGGATTCTTTGCGAAAATATCTGTTCTAATAATAAGCAAGTCGTAATCATTGGAATAGGAATAAACGTTAACAGTTTAAATAATTCTGAAAAAATTTTAGATAACAACATCACTTCTGTAAAAGAAATTACAAATATTAACTATAATATTGATTTCATATTAAATGATATATTAAAGGAATTAAGAATTTATTTAAACAATTCTAATTTTCCATTAAATAATGACGTTTTAAATGAATGGAAAAATGCTTCAACATCTATAGGGAAAAAAGTTTTATATGAGCAAGATGGAGAACAAAAAAATGCAGTGATCATTGACATTAACAACAATTCTTCATTAGCGCTTTTAGATGAAAAAACTAATAAAAAAATTAATTTTTTTGGTGAAATTATATTTAAATAGTGTGAGACCGAAAACCTGAAAATTTTTTTCGAGTACAAGGCGGATCAAAATTTTAACCGGAGGAATACATAAAGTATTTTGAGGATTAAAATTTTGATCCAACGCCGTAATCGGGAAAATTTACGGTTTTCGGTCGGGCACTAAATAAAACCAAAAAAATGTGGAGTCTATCATGATGGATAAAGAACAAGTTCAAAAGGATTTTCAAGAAGCTCTTGAAAAATTAAAGACAATCAGTCCCGAACTTATGGGGAAAAGAAAATCTGATACTGTAAATGTATCTGATAAACGTCCACATAGATTACAAAAGGTTTTAGTAGCAAACAGAGGGGAAATTGCCAAAAGATTCTTTTTAGCATTACACGAAGAGGGAATACCTTCTGTTGCTGTTGTAACTGATGTAGATAAAGGACAGTCGTGGTATGAATTTGCTGATGAAGTAGTTTTTATTGGTGAAGAATTAAACTATGCAAACATAGCAACAGTTATTGCAGCTGCATCCCTTGCAAAAGCAAATGCTATTTATTCAGGTTACGGATTTTTATCTGAAAATGCTGATTTTGTAGAATCCATTGAAATTATTTCAAACTTTACCGGTGAAGAAATAATTTTCATGGGACCCAACCACACAACAATGAGACTTATGGGAGACAAAGTTCGTTCTCGTGAACTTGCTAAAAAGCATGAAATACCATTGTTTGAAAGTTCAAATGCATTTACAACACCGGATGTCGAAGCAGTAAAAAAAGAAGCGAATAGAATTGGTTATCCGGTAATTGTAAAATTGAGTGCTGGTGGTGGGGGAAAAGGTATGTACCCTGTTTTCAGCGATGAAGAATTACCCGATGCTGTAGAGTCTTGTTGTAGAATTGGTAAAGATTTATATAATGACAGTACATTTTATATAGAAAGATTTATTCAAAGACCGGTACATATTGAGGTTCAGGTCTTTAATGGTAGAGCGGTCGGTATTAGGAAGTGTGCTGTACAAAGAAGAAATCAAAAAATTATCGAAGAAAGTGGTCACACATTTTTAGATGATCATTTAGCATTATCATTTTTATCTTCAGCAGAAAGACTGGCAATTATTTCAGGATACAGTACTTGTGGTGCCGGCACAGTTGAATTCTTAATTGATGATGCAAATGGTAAATTTGGTTTCATGGAAATGAATACCAGGCTACAGGTTGAGTACGGTGTTACGGACCAATCACTTGGTATTGACCTGGCAAAATGGCACATTCTTTATTTTGATGGAAGAGAAGGTAAGATTGAAGGTGTAGATGCAATAAAATTCCGTGTTTCAGAAAGACAACATGCAATTCAGTGTCGTATTTATGCTGAAGAACCGGAAAATGACTACAGACCTTCTCCAGGTAAAATTCAACAGTTAGATTTCCCAATATTTAATGGTATACGCAGTGACTTCGGATTTGTGAAAGGTGACAAAATCCTTTCTATGTATGATCCAATGATCGGTAAACTGATTGGTTATGGAACAAGCAGGGAAGAAGCGTTACTCAGGTTAGAGCGTGCACTTCAAGATCTGTATATTAAAGGTGTAGGAACAAATGTTAATCAATTGATTAAAATAGTTCGTCATCCGGAGTTTATTAATCCAAATTATACAAACAATATATTACATGAAAATCCAGACTTAAATTTTACCCAAGAAGAATCTTTAGAAGGTGTTGAACCAGACAGACGCGCTAACAAGCAAGTTATATTTGGTGCTTTTACAGAGTATATTAAATATTTACACCAAATTGCCAAAGATTACATGGTAATTGCGAGTGTAGATGGAATTATTGAGAGTGAACCAGAATCAAAAATTCCATTTAAATTTAAAGTAAACTATAAAAATAAAGAGCACTTAGTAGAATTTGTACAAACAAAAATCGATACGTTTTATACATATGTCAACGCAGTGTATAACGGTAAGATTACAATGACTTCGTTTAATGATAGAAGTGATTATTTCTTAGTAACATTTGGAAATGCGTCAAAGCGTATTCATGTAGACAGACAGGTTGATTGTATTATTCTGAGAATGAGAGATGATAGTAATAAGATCAACTACTATAGAATGAATGTTTTACCGGAAGGTATAGAAGAAGCCGATACTGTAGGCGTTGTCAGTTCCCCATTCCAGGGGTCTTTTGTTTCATTTAGCAGAGATGATTTAGCAGTTGGAGAAAAAGTTAAAGCAGGTGAACCTTTAATGATTTTATCTGCAATGAAAATGGAAACTGTTATTGAAGCGCCAATTGATGGGACAATTGAGTACATTATAGAAGATGGAGAGCTTTCGAAATTACAAATTGCAAAAACCCTTGATGGAAGAATTATTGGTAAGAGCCTTCAAACAGGTGAAATGCTGGTTAAAATTGCCGGCGATAAACAAGAAGAAGGCGACAAAGGATCTGAAAAACAAAGCACGAATGTGCAATCATACTTTGATGCTTCAGAAAATACACTGGATCTAATCTATCGAGAAAATTGTGAAGATATTATAATTGAGAATTCAGACAAACACTTTGAAATAATTATCGAACTATTCCAGGCAATGATAAGCGGATTTTTGCAACAGCCGATAATTATTGAAAGATTAAAAAGTATTATTGCAAAAATCCCTGCCCAAAGCTGGAAAACATTGTTGGATGAGAAACGTTCAGATGAGATTTGTAAACTGATTTTAAATTATACCAACATTACAAGATTATTTTCTCCGGTTGTTTCCCATGAAGGATTTTCTTATCCCGAAGAACTAAATCATTTTGTGCGACACTGGCAAAACAAAGATGTTGAATTATCATCAGAATTTAAACATTTACTAGATGAATTGTTAGTCACTTATGGCGTTGATAATTGGGATAATGATAACGAAGTTAAAAATATTCAAATACAGCAGCTATTCTTGTTATTCAAACTGTCATATGATGCAACAATTAATCATTGGACAAAAGTTGGAAAACAACAACATGTAGTTGCAAACTTAAAAACTACATCGAAATTAACTGTTCCAACACTGAAAAAGCTTTATGATCATACTCAAGCACAAATTGATGAGTCATCATCTAAATTCTTGCATAAAATTATTTCAGAACATTTTCCAGATACCAGTGTTGATATCTATCTAGGAGCCAGCAGTGCTAAAGAGATAGATAACGCTGCATTTGAAAAATCTCTAAGTAAACCGGAAACAAAGCTGATACCTGAAAAATTAGAAAAATGGATAACTGAAAATCTTCAAGAAAAAATCTCAATACTTGAAAACAATTACAATATCATCAGATTAGAATCTGAACCTGAGAACATTGTTTTATATAAACTGCAATCAAAAACAGATGAAAAAGAATCTAAGTATTTAACATACGCTTTTGCAGATTTTGCAAAAGATAGTGGCGCCAATGAGGTTGTTCAAGAAGCAATGCTCAATGCTGCATCTGTGATCTCAGGATTTCAAAGTGTTCTAAGCCTTTCAAACAGCAGATTAGAAGTTGTTTTTAAAGGTAAAGAAGTTATCTGGGACACAACTTGCAATTACAATGAAGATTCATACATAAATTACCATGAACTTAAAATAATTTGTGCTTCAATAATAACAAACTTCTATGACAATACGATTACAAGTGGTGTCATTGATACAGATGTTGTTTATCCTTACACAAAAACAACTGAAAGAAAAATTATAAAATTTTATCAAAAAGATGAATCTATTGCTTTTGATATTTCCCACAAAAACAATAAAGCTAATCCATATTATACTGAACAAGAAGAAAATGTTGCCGATCAAAAACTTTTTGCCAACGGCAAATGGCCGTTAGAACTTTGGGCAGCCGAGTGTTTTGATCCAGGTTCAATGGAAGAAGTTAAAATTGATTATATAGATAACAATGAAAAAGGCTTACCTGTTGGTTCAAAAATATTTGTTGGAACAATCAATGGAAAACAAGCGTGTTTCTGTATGAAAGATTTTAGAATAAATGGTGGTGCGACCGGAGACTTGGAAGGATTAAAATATGGCGCTGCAGGATACCTTTCATATTTAAAAGGTTGGCCTCTATACGTGTGGAATGATAGTGCCGGCGCTGACATTAAACAAGGAATGGTTTCTCTTAACCGTGGTGGACAAGGTTTTATGATGAACTCTCTACTTAGACAAAATGTCAGTCCTGAGAAATTTAGAAACTATATTGAAGGCGTCACTGATCCATCATTAAACGCGGTTTTCAAAGAGTTAAATGAAACATTTAATATATCTGCAGATAAGCCAGCGACAAACGGCAAGCCAATGACTATTGCTATTAGTACAGGCGCTTCGGCAGGACTTGACGTATATGGTTCAAGCCAGGCTACAATTCAGCTAATTCTTGATTCGGATAATTCTTATCGTGTACTTACAGGTTCAAATGTAATTAAATCCGTAATGGGTGAAGATATTTCAAACTACGATATTGGTGGTGCGAAAATATTAGGAAAATGGACAGGAATTGTTGATTTTGTAGCAGATGACAAGCTGGACTTGATTAGAAAAATATATGAACTTCAAGGATTATTTTCCTCAGAAGAAAGTTATAAAGAGATTAAACGCCCTGAAACAGTTCTTGTTGAAAAAACGGATATTTATAAATCAATAGTTTTTAATGAGTCTGTTGTTAAAAACAATGTTGATCATGGGCTTTTCAGTGGATTTAAATCTGAATATTATGGATCAAACGCTTTACTGGGTGGATTTGCTAAAGTTGCTGGAAGAAGGGTCTTGATAATGGGATCTCGTACAAATTCCGGTCTTAGATCTACATCTTCAATTATAAAAGCACGTGAACTATTAAAAGTAGCTCACAGAACCTCAACTTCACAAATACTTGTTTTTGGTGAAAAATGGATGCAAACTGCAGACAATAGATCAACAACAAGCATGCGCCCAAGATTAGATTTAATGGCTACTTTAAGAGAAAAAGCAGGCGTTAGAGTTCATATTGTTACACATATTGATGGTTTAAAACTTGCTGAAATAAATAGTACTGCTGATGTGGTTGTTTTTATAAAACCGGAAAATATTTGCGAAAATGATCTTAAAAAAAAAAAAAAAAACTCAACTTTCATTGTTGAAA
>JAKSBO010000589.1 GCA_022361095.1 Desulfobacterales bacterium
AAAAGAAAAAATAACGGATTATCCCCATCTCAACTTGATTCGTGCCAAGTATAAAGACACTGCCGGCATAGATCGATCCTGGCTGTATGCCTCCAGGCAGAATTCGGCCGTACCCGATGCCGTGGTGATTGTTCCGTTCCATCAACAGGAGAATAAGCTGGTTGTTATCAAAGAGTTCCGGGTACCCCTGGACGGATTCCAGTATGCTTTTCCCGCAGGGCTTGTGGATGCCGGGGAGAGTATTGCCCAGGCCGGCCGGCGCGAGCTATATGAAGAGACCGGCTTAACTGTTACGAATGTGATAAAGCAGAGCCCTGCGATCTTTTCTTCGCCGGGATTAACAGATGAAAGCATCAGCCTTTTGTATGTGGCATGTGAGGGGGCGGCAAATACGGAACATAACGAGGCTTCTGAAATGATTGAGGTTGAAATGCTCTCCCAGGCCCAGGCCGCCGGCTTTATACGTCAGGACAATATTTTGTTTGATGTAAAAACATGGATCGTTCTGGAGCGGTTCGCCGCAACAGGCCAGGTGATATAGGGCCTCCTGTGTTTTCAAATTTTATATATTTTCTGGCAGCCCTGGTCATTTACACCACATCGGAGCTGTTTGATAAACCTGCAAGGTTTGATCCCGGGGCCATTGTTTTCTGCCTGGCCTCAACAGCTGTTTTTGCCTTGGTCTGCCGGATCTATTTTGATCGCCTGGCGGTTCATGGGCGGTCCCTGCCGGCACAGGATATTGACCGGCGGGTGAACACTGCTGTTTCCCGGCTATCCATTGCTGCCCTGGTGCTGTTTGCCGTAAATATTTATGGATTTCGCGTGAATCATCTGCTATCGGATGTTGCCGTGTTCCAATGGTTGCCCACCCTGGGTGCGCTCCTGTTTCTTGGATTATTCCTTTTTTATCTGATTTTGATATGGAACTTTGCCTATCAAATCCAGAAGCGTTTTTTTACGGGGGCTTTGACCAAAAAAAGCTTTATCCTTTCCAATGTTGCCTTTTGTCTGCCCGCCATGCTGCCCTGGTGCTTTCTGTCTCTTTTGGCCGACTGTCTGGGGCTTTTACCCTTTGACGGACTGAACCGTTTTATGAACTCCACGGCCGGAGAGGTGATTTACATCCTTTTCTTTGTCATTGCCATCTCTGTGTTTGGACCGGTTCTGATCCAGCGTTTATGGGGGTGCCGTCCCCTGGCACCAGGGATTGACAGGCAGCGTATTGAAAAAACATGCCAGATGGCTGATCTTAAATACAGGGACATTCTGGTATGGAATCTGTTTGGCGGCAGTATGATCACCGCGGGTGTTATGGGCATTGTCGGCCGATTCCGATATATCCTGGTGACACCGGCACTGCTTGCCTGCCTGGATGATGATGAAATCCAAGGCGTGGTTCTGCATGAAATCGGTCATGTGTATCACCGGCACATGGTGTTTTACCTGTTTTTCTTTGCCGGATTTATCGCCTGTAATTTTGTTTTTTTTGAGCCCTTAATGTTTATGGTTTATCTGATCAACCCCTTGCAGCAGGGAGGCGTTTTTTTGGGGCTAAATCAGGATACTGTCCATGCCGCCATCATCTGCCTGGTACTTATCGGGCTGTTTATTCTTTATTTCCGGTTTGTTTTTGGTCTGTTTATGCGGCATTTTGAACGTCAGGCAGATTTGCATATTTTTAAATATACGGACTCTCCATCGGCATTGATTTCCACCTTCTACAAGATTGCATCCCTGAGCCGGCAATCCATTGATAAACCGAACTGGCATCATTTCAGCATCGGACAGCGTATTGGTTTTCTGGAGAAGTGCCGGATGAATCCGGGTATGATCCAAAGGCACCACAGGAAAGTAAAAACAATGATTACCGGATACCTTTTGGCTGTGGGGATCATTTTTTTCATAGGGTATAGTGTGAGTTATGGGGGGCTTAATACCTCTTTTACCCAATTTGTTGCCGGAAAAATTCTAAGCCGCCAGCTTGAACTAGATCCTGATAATTCCGATTTATATGTTCAGGTGGGTGATTTTTATTATGATGCCCGGCAGTATGGGAAGGCCGCCGTGGCCTATGAAAATGTGTTAAAGATTGATCCGGTTAATGTCCACGCGTTAAATAACCTGGCCTGGCTCCTGGCCACATGTCCTGATACAGCGTTTCGAAATGCCGCAAGGTCTCTGGAACTGGCCCGCCGGGCTGTGAATATAAAAAGAGAGGCCTATATATTGGATACCTATGCCGAGGCCCTGTATGCAAATAATTATAAAAGCCGGGCATTGGCAACGGCAAAGCAAGCCCTTGGGGTTTCGACCAAAAGAAAAGAATATTACAGGGCGCAGGTGATACGATTTGAAAAAGCACTGCGAAACCATCTAATGCCCGGCCGAAAACCGTAAATTTTGATATCGCGTCTAAGGATACAATCCCACCGGAAGAAAGCTCATGCCGGCGATATGAACGGCCTGCTTGACAAACCGGTCTCCGCGTTCAGCCATGATCAGGGCCATGGTATCTGATAAAATAATGAGTTTACCAAAAATGCGTTCAAAGCTTAAATTGGGTATGTCCCCTTGCAAGGTGTTGGTAATAAGGCACAATTGGCCGGTGGATGCATGCCTGGTTTTCAGGCGCCACACCAGGATCTCTATGTTTCTGGCTGAGTTGTAAAAATTCTGGGAGGATAGAAAATCAAGCATGAACAGGTGGCATTTGTTGTTAAAGGCCATGTGCAGCATGGTAAACAATCCGTACATGACCGCATAGACCCGGTCTCCTTCATAATCGGGGTCAAGACCTGCCAGCATGGCCTGGGTTGATCTTCTGCCGACAAGGTCCGGCTCAGGAGGCGGGGCAGGGCATTTGAATATGTCTGAAATTCTCGATTCTATGGTTGCTCCCGGGGTTTTAGTCAGTTCCCCGGGATTCATTTTGTATAATTTTTGGGTGAGTGTCTTTAGGAGCGTCAGTGTCTGGTCAATATAGATATCCGATACCATATTGATATCGGATTTAACCAGGGTCTCAACGCTGAATTTGGATGAGACACAACTGGCTGATAGAAGTGAAATGCTGACAAGAACAATACCGGTAACCCGTTTAAGAAACGTGTGCCGTCTGGAATTCCTCAAGCCCTTGGTGCATTGTCTTGACTGCCAGTTGGATGCAATGATGCTTTTTTTCCGGTATACTTTTAAGAACCCTGAAAACATCTCCGTCATTAATCTCTAAAGCCTGCTCAATGGTTTTTCCCTTGACAAGATCCACTGTGGCCATTGCTGCAGAAATAGCCCCTGCACATCCTGCGATCTCATATTTGGCATCCTGAACAATTTCGTGTTCATCAACCTTCAGATAGATTTTCATTGTATCACCGCAGGAGCCGACTTTAAAGGAAATTTGGCTCGCATCTTCAATGGAACCCATATGTTTTTTTTCAAGGTAATAGTCAATCGCCGGCTCACCATATCCGGCCTCAGACAGCATTTTACGTTCTGAATCCTGTATTGTAATTTCTGTGACCACTTCATACATCCTTAATTGTATGCCCTTGCCAAAATTAAATATTTTATCGGGCAATGAAATAAAATATTTTTCCCGGTACATAAATATAATAGCCCTTCTAAAATAATGAATTCCGTTTTTATGTCAAGGGTAATGACTATTTTCGTCCTATTGTTTTTACGATTCTGTTTGCGATATGGTATTGAGAATAAAGATTTGCCCGCTTTGTTCCTTGTTTTGAATAAAATCTTCAGAGCACTGCAAATAGGGCTTGTGATTATAGCCAGTTATGATATTCTATATCAACTATTTCGACAAAGTCAGCCATATACAGTTAAAAGTTGTAGTTTAAATATCTAATTCATTGTCATTTTGGTTAAAGGAGAGCCGCTCATGAAAGAGTTGATTAAACTTATGGCGAAAGCGCTGGTTGATGATCCTGAACAGGTTGACGTACAAGAGATCAAAGCTCAGCAGACCCTTGTGTTGGAACTGCGGGTTGCCAAAGAAGACCTAGGCAAAGTGATCGGAAGAAAAGGCAGGACAGCCCAGGCCATGCGCACCATTCTTGCCTGTGCCTCTGCAAAGGAGCAGAAAAGGGTCATCCTGGAAATTGTTGAATAAGGAGATATCGCACGCACGCCTTGCTATCAAGATTTTGCAGTGGCTTAATACATCTGTATTTTTTGGTGCCTTGAGGCTTAAATTTTTATGGTTTTTACTTTGTTGGGTTTGCGCGTTTTATAAAAAAATATGTTCAATCTCTATAACGTCCTTGGGCCGACCTGGTCTATCAACGTCCAGGCTCGACCCAAACGAAACATTAACGTCGCTTAGTAACTTAATTGGTACTTTCATAGAACAGCCTGGGTTGACCTGACATATCAACTGCCAGGCATGGTCCACAACAAATCTTGAAAGATCTGTGAAACTTACCCAGACTTTCTTATAAGAAAATTCTTTCGATATTCGCAGTAAGTTTAGCTACCGTGAAAACTCCGGTCGTTCCGTGGCTGTTCCTAGGTTAGAAGGGCCACTCGATTATTAAATCTCTTTTATGTTTCGTTTGGGTTGAGACGATGCGCTGATAAGCCCCGATCACCCCATGGCTGTGACTTGAGATTCACCTCCTCCGTTGCATTGATTTTCCCACGGCATTTAATAAAGACTCCCGTTACGAGACAATTAAATTATGAGAAATTATACCAATAATCTCTCATTCTGTGATATGGGTAACTTCCATATTTAATTTTCGTTGTTTTAATGAAAGGGGTGGCGCCAATGCAAATAAAAAAGTTTCTTTGTTCAATACTGTTTTTTTCCCTGCTTTCTTCTGCTTCGGTCATGGCTGCCGACAAAGGTGGTTTCAGCATAGAACCGAGTATGAATAATGGCAAAAAATGGCGTATCGGATATTTTGAGGGCGGTGAATACATTAATTATCCACTCAATTTCCTGGGGATTATCAAGGGGTTGATGGACATGGGATGGATGGAAAAGGCCAAAATTCCGGATCAGTCCGGTGAGCAGACCGCTCAATTATGGCAATGGTTGGCAAACAGCACCAAAAGCCGGTACATTGAATTTGTCAAGGATGCGCATTACACAGGTAACTGGGACACGCCGTTGATTGAGAAGATGGTGCCGCAAATTATTTCCCGCCTGAATAATAAAAAGGATATTGATTTGATCATCGCAGCCGGCACCAAAGCGGGACTCAAACTTGCCACAAATAAACACAACGTACCTACTCTTGTAATTTCAACCACGGATCCTCTGGCTGCCGGTATTATTGAAAGTGTTGAAGATTCGGGTTTCGATCATGTCCATGCCCGGGTTGATCCCTATCGCCATGAACGTCAGATTCAGCTTTTTCATGATATTATCGGATTCAATAAACTTGGCATTGCTTACCAGAATACTGAACAGGGCCGCAGTTGTGCAGCACTGGACAGCGTTAAAAAAGTGGCGGATGAGCGCGGGTTTAAAATTGTTCCCTGTTTCACCACGGATGAAAGTGCAAATGTCAAAAAAGACGAGGCGAGTGTAAAAAAATGCTTTGCAGCGTTGGGGAAAAGCGCAGGCGCCATTTATGTCACCACCCAGAACGGTGTCAATGCCGACAGTATCCCTGAGCTTGTTGACATCGCCAACAAATACCGGATCCCTACGTTTACCCAGTCCCATTCCGAGCAGGTAAAATATGGGTTTTTAATGAGCATATCCAGGGCGAATTTTCAATATGTCGGGCGGTTTTATGCCCGGACCATGGCAAAAATATTCAACGGAGCTAAACCCAGGGATATCGGGCAATTGTTTGAAGATCCGCCAAAAATAGCCATTAATTTAAAAACGGCGGAATTGATCGGTTATGATCCGCCTGTTGATGTGTTAAGTGCGGCGGATGAGATATTTGAGGATATCGAAGTCCCAAAGAGATAAGTGTATTAATTGGAAATGTAACAAAAGGTCCGGACATATACCGGCCCTTTTTTTATGTTTCAGCAGGGCTTTTGAAAAGAGGAATTTTTCCGAAAAGTTCCCTGGCGCATGCCTGTGCCACCATCTCCTGCCAGTCCGGTTGGCGGGTGATTGGGGCGCCTGCATCTGTAAGGGCGCCGAAAAGGCCTGCCATATGGGCCTGGGTGACGGTCAGGCCAAAGGCTTTGGTCAGATCGTTTTTATCGATTCCGCCGGCCTGGATGATCTCTATGGGGCCGGCCGGCAACAATGCATTGTCCTGTCCCGGACTCATGAATGCCAGCATCCCGTCCTGGTAAAGGTCGGTGGTGATATCACGTATGATTTTCGCATTTGTGTTATCTGACAGGTCTTCAAGAGCTTTGGCAATGCCGTTTTTCATCCGGGAAAGATATGCGCCCTGGAATACGCCGCCCACACAGTTAAATCCCCTGGCAAAACAGATGAGCAGAAAACAGGTAAACAGGGACGGCAAAATTTTTTGTGTTCCCAACGCCCGGATCAGTTCATCCCGGGTGAAATTCATTGTATAAAAATCGCCCCTGTCATCCCTGCCGCAAAGGCAAAGATCGTTTTTTACCGATTTTAATGAGAGGGGAATCCGGCGTCCATAGGCATCAATTCCCCAGAAGAAAATGGTGCCTGTCGACGTTGCATTCGGTTTTCCCAAAGCTGCCTGTCTGGCATTAAGCCTGCCAACATGCCAGCAGCCCGGACAGCCATCCAAATGTTGAATAATCGTGTCGCGTAGTGTTGTATTGAAAAAGATGCGATATGCAAGGCTGTTTTCATGGTTGAGGTCTTTGCCCAGCAAAAAGGCGGCAATCTTTTCTATCTCGAGGTATATAATATCCGGTGACTGATCACTGGTTTTAAGCATGCGTTTGCCAAGCCGGCGGTTGACAATCATGGCTTGGGCTGCATAGTTGTCCTGGCTCTGGACCCTGTCATCGCCGTATTCATGTTCCAAAAGGCTTAAAATTGTTTTGGCCGTGGCTTTGGAGATCAGGTTTTCCTTTTCCCATTTAATTGTTTTTTGTATGGCCCTTTGCTGCATGGCCATGGTAAAGGGTTTTGCCAGGCTGGCCATGGTTCGTTTTTCATTATTCGGAAATACAGGCAACCTTAACGGCAACGTTTTATTGGCACCCGGACCGGTACCGTATACCAGCAGTCCCCGGGCAAAGGTGGAGCTGTTAAGCGGCACATTTCCGAAACAGAAAATCGGGATGGTGGTGCCTTTGCGCCGGCCCATGAGCGTACCGGCTCCGTATATCAAGTTTCCCTGGACAGAGTTGGCAAAATAATCAATGCCAAGGTGTGTGGTGGTCATGACTGTGCCCGATGCCAAAAGGTCATTGGCAGCACGCGTGGCTGTATCTTTTCCCAGAACAGGATAAATTTGCGCAAAAGCGGCTTGTCTGATGTCTCCCCTGGGCTGAAGGGATGGACAGGGGAGGGTGTTAAAACGCTCCGTATATGCACCAAGGGACATATGGCCAAGGGTGCCCAGAATATTTTTTACCACAGGAAGTTTATGGCAGACCATCTCCAGATATTGTGATGCATTGGATTGTGAATACAGTGTCATAGGGGTATCCCAATTAACCTAAAAATATGAAGATCAGGGTGAAAATCAGGTAGGCTGCTGCTGTCACGGCAATACCTGAATCTGACCCCAGGGTGATAAACAGCCATCCAAACAGGATGGGGCCGGTCACCTGCCCCAGGCGCAAAACAGCATTTAAAACGCCGATGGCCTTGCCGCCACCCAGTTGTTGGGTGATTTGAAAATCTAATACATATGCGCTTCTGACCGGAATAAGACAGGCGGAAAGCCCCAGAAGAAAGATGGAAACCGTAACGGATACGATGCCGGATACATCTTTGAAAAAATAGAAATTGGCAATGCTCAGGCTGCCGATGAAACTGCCTATGACAAGGTATTGTTTTTTGTCTTTGGCCCGGCCTACAAGCCTTGAGAGATGAGGCGATATATACATCAGGCAGATGCCGTATATCATGAATATCCGGCCGATATTGGACTGGGAGACGCCAATTTCCTTCAGGTATATGGGGCTGTAATAATTCATAAAACCGATAAGCACGATATACCAGGGGAGCCCGTAAAATACCACCAGTGTGAAAATTTTACGCGTGAACAGGAAACTGAATATAGAGGGATGCCGGGATGATGGGCGTGTTTGTTCCGCCAATGCGGGCCGGGTTGTTTGGAGTTGCGGTTTTGGGCACATGACGGCATCTTTCATGATGAAAAAGGTATATACGATCATCATCAGCACAATTGTGCCGCCTACCAGAAATACCGGGGCATAACCGATTCGATCCGCCAGCATTGCGCCGGTGGCGCCGCCGCAGATACTGCCTGCATATACCCCGGCCCAGAGCTGGGCCATGCCCTGGGCACTGTTTTTTGCTGTGGTATGTGCAATGATAAAGCCCTGGGCCGCCATCAAAGAGAGCCCATACCCCATGCCTACCAAGCCTAAGGCAATAAGAAAGAATAAAGACGATGGGGCCAGCCAGGCAAAGATAAACCCTGAACCGGATAGAAACAATCCGACCAGGAAGGGTTCCGCCCACCCCCGTTTGTCGCACCATACACCGGATATCAGCAATGATATGGCGGTGAACAGCATTTGTATGGAAATGGGAAGACCCATGATGATATTTTTGGAAAGCCCCAGTAATGGATGGGACGGATTATACAAGGTGGCCATGTGAAGGGGCAGAAACGAAATACAGGTATCTATCCCGAAAAAAAACATGAACGCCACCGGACGGATGGCCGTGTAATGCACCTGCTTCTTTTGTGCACGCGGCGTTTGTGTGATCCGACGGTCAATAAGCTGGAGCTCAAGGATCAGTAGTTCCACAAAAAAGAAAATGGAGACCCCAAGCACCGTGATGGAATCCAGGGCAATTGATTGAATTTTACTGAGCAGAAAATCTTTTGAAATATGGATGGTCAGCTTGCCGGCCAATGCACCGGTTTTTGATCTCTGGGTGTCGAACAGGTTCTGGGTGATGGTATATTGCGGGGCGCTTTTCAAAAACATCGTTTTGCAGTCTGCGCTTTGATTTTTTTTTGCGTTTGTCCGGTTACACATACCGTGCTGGGTGGCCATGTAAAGCGGCTTTGATTTGTCATCGGATATGGTAATGCCTTCAAGTTCAGGAGAGGCGGCAATGACATCAGCCAGTTTTTCATCCATTTTTATCAGCCGCCGGATATTCAGACCCTTTGCCAGTAAATATTCAATGTCCTGTTTTAACAGCTTGGACATGACAATGCTTTTTTGGGTAAACGCATCCACAAAATGGTTCCTGAATTCAAACAGATTGAACAGGCTCAAGGTGATTTGGGCCAGGCAGATAACAATGAAAAAAACCGCAGAGATTTTAAATTTTATTTGTCCAAGTGTTTTCTTAGATGTGCCGCGTTCCAGGTTCAAAGATCGCAGGTATATAAATAAAAGACCCATGGCACTGCAAAGAACCACTGCGATCAGGTCAATATTTTTCATTGCGATGGTCCGCAGCATGGATTTTACATGTTTTTGGCTGAAGGCAACCGTCACCGAGGCCACCTGTTTTTTTGAGAAAAATTGTATCACCGGCAGGGAAAGGTAATAGACGCCTTTGTATTTTATCGCGTTGTTTTCCTCAGTCGTATTTGTGCCTTTGATCATCGGCTGTCGCACCGGTTCAGGCAGGTCTGTTCCCACAACCTGTGTATTGCTGCTGTATAAAATATGTCCATCCGGGTCGGTAATGAAAACAAATATGTCGCTTTTATTTGTGCCGGATTTGCCTGTATTACTCTGTTCCGCGGCCAGATGCTGAAGGGTGTCTTGGATCAGCTTGTCCATACCAATGAAATTATCAACGCTTTTGCCGAATCGAACCGCTGTCTCCAGGTTGTGCCGGAGATCCTGTGCCACCACATTGTTTTTGGCGATAAAGGTTTTTACATACAGTTTTTCAAGGGTGGCGAATGTTAAAAGGATGTTGAATCCCAGTGCCAGCACCAGCATGACAAAGGCACCTGACAACAGGCGAATCCGTGATCTGTTTTTCTTCAATTGAGTCATAGAACAACCGGCCTGTCTGTTTAGGTCCAAGCCCAAAATAAAGCCTTCCATATGGTTTGCCCTTTCATCCATCCTCTTGGGTGTGTCAATGGGCACATATGCTTAATATGCTCCCATTGACACGCCTTGAATACGAACGAAAATTTGAAACCATATTTTGGAATGTTTTATTCCGGTCATGGGCCTTATTCCAGGTAACGGATTTGGGTAAACGGTGATATGAGGCTTTGGAGAAACGCCTGGTAATTCATTGTGAAATCAATAAAATCCCCTACTTTTAAAGGATGAGTGCAATCGGTGATGTCTGCCAGGGTATAGTTGGAGTTGACCGAAACTATTTGTATCCCCGGGATTATCGGTGTTAATCCCGACGGGCAGGTATCGCAGATGCCGAAATTGAGAATCGCGCGTTTGCGTATGCCCTGGTGACTAAATTCAGGCAGAGTGCCCAACGCATCTTTTCCGCACAGTTGGGGCGGCATTACCCGTTTTTCTTGTATCTCAAGGATATCGCTTGTGAATGTGGCCACCCGGGTGTCCAGATCCGGATGCACCTGGTTTATGGTGGGAATGGTGCCCAAAAACAGTGACTCACCCAAGCGTATATTGTTGATCCGGCCGGGAAGCGGTTTCTGCTGAAGCCATTTGAGCAATACGGATCCCCCTACGGATACGGTTTTGACCTCAATGTCGAGTGTGTATTCGATCTGATCGGCCAGTTCGGAGATAATACCAAGGTTATGTTCATCCGGTAAGGTGCCTGCACAACATCCAAGATTTGTACCGATGCCGGCAAAGTTAATGTTTCTGGGTCTGATCCGGTGAATTTCACGCACGGTATCCAGCACCTGTTCGGGCATCACGCCTTCCCTTAGGTCCCCGGTATCCACCATTAAAAGAATGCTGTGGGAGCAATTCATGGCAATGGCGGTTTGGTTGAGTTGTTCAATAACGGTTATTTCAGAATTGAAACTTGTACCAAAATACCGGACAATATCCGGCAGTTCATGGATTGAGGGCAGGGTAATGTAAATGGGCCGCTTGGAAAAGACCGGTTTTGCCGCCGGATTTTTGGGGACCTTGGATATCCCGATGTTTTCAAACCCCAACGCCATCATCTGGTTGATTATTATTTGGTCTGCACACGGATCCTTGATAATTCCGGTGATGCCCAGGCCGTGTTCCCTGCAGTGCCGGGACAGAAAACGAATATTGTGACGCAGTTTATCCAGGTTCAGGATTAGTTGGCTCATAACGGTGCTATTTTTTCATTTATGAAATTTGATCATCAGCATGGCAATATCATCGGATTGGGAGGCTGAGCCGGCATGTTGCCTGATGCGCTCGAGAAGATTGAGCACAATCGTTTCCGACGGCAGATCCCTGTCTTTTGACACTTCATCAATCATCAGCTGATTTGAAAACGGTTCGCCTTCCTTGTTCATGGCTTCGTTAACGCCATCCGTATATAACATGAATCCCTGTCCATTGCTGAGGGTCAGGGTACTATCCGAATAGATCATGCCCGGCATGGCACCGACAAGAGGTTCTTTTTTGCTTTCTATGAAACGGGCCCCGTCACGGGTCGTAATAATGGGCGGATTGTGCCCGCCGTTGGCATATATAACCTGACCTGTGCGAATATTCAAGGTGCCGATGATAAGAGTCACAAACATCGTGCGGGGGTTGTCCGAGCTTAGAACGTTGTTGATACTGGTCATCATCCGGGCCGGAGAGACATCTTTTCCGCTGAAGACCCGGATAAGGGTCCGGGTGACCACCATGAACAAGGCTGCGGGAACACCCTTGTCGGAAACATCTCCTAACGTAAAAACAACATGGTCATCGTCGAGCCTGAAAAAGTCATACAGATCTCCTCCGACTTCTTTGGCCGGCTGCAAGGTTGCATACAAATCTATCTGATCGAATTCAAGCAGGCCCGGAAAGGTTTTGGGCACCATGCCCATTTGGATCTCCCTGGCGATCCCCAGTTCACTTTCAATGTGCTGCCTGGCTGTGGTTATGTTGATCAGATCCTGGATATTCCGGCTTAACTCGTGGCGCATAAGGATAAATGAAGCTGCCAGATCGCCAACCTCATCTTTGTATTTTTCAGGCAGGTCATCCACCGGTGTTGATTTTTCCATGGGTTTGCTGAAATCCAGTTTGGGAATTTTTCTGGCATAGGATGACAGCCGTTGTAAAGGTGTCGCGATCCGGCCTATGACCAGGATAATGGCTAAAAGGCCGGCTAGGGACATCATCACGATGATCAGGCTCTGCCGGATAACCAGGCGCTGGGCCGGCAGTTTGATCTCCTGCAAAGGAACGATGACACTGATGTACCACTTGAACGGTTTGAAATAATAACAATAGGCGATCATCTCCCTATCGCTTTTGTCCGGGTTCTCCGGCAGATAGCGAAAGTGTGAAAATTCAGCGGACGCGTTGTGACGGATATCGTCATTTATCAGATTGCCGGTCAGTTGATTGACCCGGGTTCTCATGGCCAGGGACGTACTTGCCTGGTGGGGAACGAGGACAGCACCTGATTTCTCAAAAATATAGACAAAACCGCTGCCGGCAATTTTCAGGCCCTGGGTATAGTCGGTCAAAGAAGAGATGATTTGGCTTTCCTGTTTTTCCGCCAATGCCTGGATCCGGCTGATATCAACGGATACGCCGATGGTCAGCGACCAAGGTGAGAATGGTGTAAAATAAGCCAGTACTGATGCGTTGTCCTGGCTTTGGTCAAGATTGAACGCTGCAAAATCTCCCCTTGGGGACAGGTTGTCAAACTGCATGACCTTGGCTATGTTCCTGTGCTTGACATCGTTTAATGATTTGAACAAAAACGGGGTTACCTGCCTGTTGGAAGATGCTGTGACCTTGGATTGCGCATCAATGATGTAATAGGTGACATTGTCGAAGGGCGCTGTTTTAAGCCAGGCCAGAGCGTGTTCAAGCCCGAGTGGCTCCCGTGAATTTCCCTTGGCGGCAAAACCTGCAAATACCGATGCGATGATCCTTGCTGTGTCTTTTAACTGGCTGCGCTTTAAAAGGGTCAAGGAGCGTTTTTCCCTTAGGAGATTGTGGTAATCGCCTTCAATAATCAAATCCAGGGAGTGCAGAATGTTCAAAGCCGAATCCTGTTGTGCTGCAAGCATGGCGTTACCCACATCCCGGTGGGTGGAAAAGATGTTGACCAGGGTAGAGATCCCCATCACGATAATGACAGCAAATAAAATTTTCCCCTTAATCGTTGAGAACATTGTGGTTTTGTTCACTCCTCATATTCGTATATCGGAATAGTAACGGTTTTTTGGGTAATCGGTCTTCCGAGTTTATATTCAGTATGTAAAAGACGGCATCAGGGCAGCCAGATGCGGATTAAGTTTTTATGATCCTTTCTTTCGTACTGGATATCTTTTACAAATTTTTTTACAAGGTAAATGCCAAGTCCCCCCGGTTGCCTGTCTTCAAGGGGCATAAAGATATCAGGATCACTCTTTTCAAGGGGATTAAATGCAGGTCCATTATCTGTAATTTCGATAAATAAGGTTTCATCTTCAATGTCGGTACAAACGGCGATAAAGTCGGCTGTTAAATTTTTGATACTGTAAGTTGCAATATTTATAATCAACTCTTCAATGATAAGGTCAATTGCGAAGCATTTTGTTTTATTGGCCGCTTCCACAGAAAGCGCGGACTTAACGAATTCCTGGATACGGCAAACGGATTCAATTTCAGGTTTAAACGTTTTTGTTTCCATTGAATCAGCCTGTTGTCTATATAAAATTTTTATGCAATGTCGAGGTATCGTTAATTATCGTGTAATGTTTTAATTTAGCTTTTATAATAAGTAAATTCAAGCCAATAAACCTGCATATTTAATTGTGCCGGCTTTTATGGGTTAAATAAAAAGTTATCCAAACGCCGGATTTATGGCAAATGGATGAATAAATGGGGCTTGCTGATACCCAAATGATTTGAAATATGATATACGTGTTAAATCGGTTCCGGTAATCTTTTTCGATTGAATATCGAGGTGTCATGTCCGCAATCCCCTTTTTCAAGGTTCCGGATGTAATAGGAGGGGGGCTCCGGAATCGTCAAAAGCGATCAAATATGTGACAGCGTATATTAAATAGCGATAATTCGGAGTATGAAATGGATATCAGCATAGACGAACGTCCTGAAGCACTTGTTGTTTCCGTTACAGGAAAAATAGATGCGTCTAATTCTCCAAAGGTTGAAAAACAGATTGCGACCTACACTACACGTGTTCAGAAAGTTGTAATCCTGGACCTTCTTGGAACGGAATACATGAGCAGTGCAGGACTCAGGGTGGTTCTCGTATTTGCCAAAAAACTTAAGGAAAAGGGGCAGGATCTGATTATTTCAGGTCTACAGGGACATGTTAAAGAAGTGTTTGAATTGTCAGGACTTTATTCTATTTTTAGAATATTTCAAACCGTTGATGATGCGATGAACGCTATCGAGGAATAAGGACCTGGCCCCGGGATGTAAAAGAAGACCTCGAGCCAATCATTATGGTTTCCATTATAGGGGGATTCACTGGATTTTCAGATTGCCATTCAACAATGAAACTCGCCCCGGACCCTCCGGTCTTGTCATCATAGTCCACGACATAACGAACGGATTCAAAGGCTTTTAAAAAAACAGGCGCTGGGAGGTGTTTTTTTATAAGCACGCCCTTGGTGTTGTAATAATTTACGGATACAATTTTTATATCGTGGGCCATGTCTGTATTTCGGATGCTTAGCGTTACGGTTAAAAAAGAAGGAATCTGCCTGTTACCCGTGTAAATATGCGAATATGCGGGGATATAAATTTTTTGGCCCGTTGAAAGAGATGGGATCTCCTGGGCAAGCCCTGTACCTTTTGTCCACAATAGTAGTGTAATCAACAACATCAGGCAGGTTCGTATGTATTTTTTCCCCATGGTTTTTATCACCTTTTTAAGCAAACAGTTTGAAACGGGAATGTATTTTCCCTGATCTTGACCAAGACTAACCTGAGTTTGCGCATTTTAGCAAGTCCGGCGGATAAAATTTTTACGGTCTTTCCATGCAAACCACATCCCATAAAGTCCACTTGCCTGTTTGCCTGTCCTGTCGTGCAATAAACGTAATCCGAGATGAAATCCTTGTAACCGGACCATCTTTTTTACGGATGGTGTGTTTCTAAGTTCTATTAATTTCAAAATGTTATCATCGTGGCATGGGGGTTGCTGTCTACAGGAATTCCAAGGATGCGGAAGCATTTGGACGTTACCGCATTAACCTGAATTTTTAGAAAGGAAATGAACAATGAAATGCAACAGCGAAAAAGCAGCAGGTTTGGTCAGGTTTACAATTGCTTTTGCCCTGGCAGCGACAGGATTTTGGATTTTTACGATATGCATATCCTCCACCGCCTTGGCAACCGATGCCGAAACCGTCAGACAACAAGCATCTTCAGCCATCGAACAAACACATATGGTGCCTGAATCCATTGCTGCTGACACCGAGAAAGTTGATACGCCTATCCTTGAGGAAAAGAGGGTCAAATCCCCTGTTCTTGAAGAGCAGGCCTTTGGAACCCGGGAGCAATCAGTGGACAAACGTGCCGTGTCTGTGGATTCCCAAAAATCCCCTTCAGAGGAAGAGACCCGGCAGTTTTTATCCAGACAGGTCTTTTTTGCGTTTAACAGCTCCCAACTGGATGAGCAGGCCCAAGCCCTGATCCGGGAACAGGCGGCATGGTTGGCGGCCAATCCGGACGTCGGTATTGAGATCATAGGGTATTGCGATCAAAGCGGCCCCCAAGACTATAACATGGTTCTTGGGAAAAAAAGGGCCAATGCCGTAAAGACCTTCCTTGAACGTCTTGGTATTGCTCCCCAGCGTCTAACCGAGGTCAGCTATGGGGAGCAATCTCCTATCCGCACCACCACAAATCAAACCGCTGCCCGAATCAATCGGCGTGTTGAGTTCAAAATTCAGCCGTCAGCCTGATTTCCCGCCTAAAGGGGTCCGGATCTTTGACCGCCTGTCCAGGGGAGGGGGTGGAGCCATCATTCCCTGGCAGGAAAAGCGTTTTTCCCGCCTTTGTCAAGGGTCCGGGCGCTTTTTTTACATCAGTTTATATTTTCAGAGGGTTATATATAAGAACGTCCGGGTAAGTTGCCCAGATCTTTCAACCTTTGTTGCGGGCTAAGCTTGGCAGATGATATGTCAGGCCAGCCCATGGCTGTAATATGAAATTTAAGGCTTGATGATCAAGACAAAAAGATGTTATCCGGTTTGATGGTTTTAAGTCCGTTTTGAATGGTCGCTATCTCATGGGTGAAACGTTTTAAAATTTTATCATCAAGCGTGCTTTTTTCTTTCAGGCACATTTCCACTGCTGAACAGGCAGACTGCAACCTGGTCGCACCCAGGTTTCCGGCAACGCCTTTGAGGGAATGTGCAAGACGTTGGACATCTTCCGTTTGACCGTTTTCGATGAGGTTGCGGATATCTGCGGCTGCATCGGCATATGTGCGGCGGAGTTTAAGCAGCAATTTTATATATAGTTCCCGGTTACCGCCAATTCGCCGTAAGCCGTCATCAATATCCAACCCGGGCAGTCTGGACGGAAAATCAGCCAGGGATTCTTCCTTTGGCATTTTAGGCGGTTTCTCTGGATGAAATTCTCCAGGCCGTTTCGGATTTACGGCCGGTATCCAGTGCATCAGAGATCTGAACAGCTCCTTGGGATCAATGGGTTTGGTCACATGGTCCTGCATACCGGCTGCAAGGCTTTTTTCCCGGTCGCCGGTCATGGCGTGGGCGGTCATGGCGACGATGGGCAGTTCATCGGCTGTTTTAAACTCGCGAATCATGGCCGTGGCCTGTATACCGTTCAATATCGGCATCTGAATATCCATGAGCACCAGGTTATATTTCTGGGCTTTTACCGCCTCAACCGCCTCCTTGCCGTTGTTGGCCACATCTACGGCCAGACCGGAACTTCTCAGAATTTCCAATGCAATCTGCTGATTAATTTCATTATCTTCGGCTAGTAGAATACGCGCCCCATGTATCGCTTTTGCCTTGGCCAGGTAGTCGTCGATTCTGCGGTTTTTGCTTGTCTCGTTACGTCCATAAACCGTCATGATTGAGTCATAGAGCGTGGACTGGGTTACAGGCTTGGTCACAAATCCGTCCAATCCTGTTTTCCGCACCTGGTTCTGGGCTTCCGCCCTGCCATAGGCTGTGGCCATTATGATTTTGGGCATTGGCGTCAGCGCCTCCATGCAGAGGATCCGGCGGCAGGTCTCCATGCCGTCCATTACCGGCATTTTCCAGTCCAACAAAACAATTTCAAACGGATCTGCCTTAGTTGTCATTTCAAGCATTTCAAGTCCGGACATGCCGCTATCGGCGGTCTCTACCCTGAACCCCATGTTTTCAAGATAAGATTGGAAAATCCTCCTGGCGGCCTCATTGTCGTCTATTACGAGCACTTTTTTCCGGTGCAAATCATCGTCTGCCGTCACCTGCTTGCGCATACCCTGTTCGTTATCAATTTTCAGCAGGGCCGTAAAAAAGAATGTAGAGCCCTTGCCGTATTCAGATTGAGCACCGATACCGCCGCCCATCAATTCTGCAAGATGTTTTGAAATCGTCAGTCCCAAGCCGGTGCCGCCATATTTCCGGGTAAAGGAGCTGTCTGCCTGGGAAAATGCATGGAACAGGCTGTTTTGCTGTTCCAGAGTCATACCGATTCCGGTGTCCCGCACACTGAACCGAATGACTGCCTTGTCTTTCATTTGTCTTTCCAGCGTGCAGGAGAGCTCAATTTCACCCTGCTCGGTAAATTTGTATGCATTGTCGGCCAGATTTACCAGAATCTGCCTTAAACGGAGCGGATCACCGATAAGGTAACGCGGTACGTTTGCAGATATATGCACAAGCATTTCCAGCCCTTTTTCAGATGTTTTAACCGTTGTTACGTCTGCAGCGGCAGCCATAACGTCGTCAATATCAAATTTCACGGCTTCTATGTCGAGCTTGCCGGCTTCAATTTTTGAAAAATCCAGAATATCATTTATCAATCCCAGCAATGAATTGGCGGCAGCGTCTATTTTATTGACATAATCCCGCTGCTTGAAGGAGAGCCCGGTCTTTAATGCCAGGTGGCTCATGCCGATAATGGCGTTCATGGGCGTACGGATTTCGTGGCTCATGTTTGCAAGGAATTCGGATTTTGCCTTTTCAGCTTCCTCTGCGGTTATCTTTGCCTTTTCAAGTTCATCATTCCGATCAATCAAGGATTGGTTGGCCACCTTCAACGCCCGGGTTTTTTCCTGTACGCGTTTGTCCAGTGTGAGGAGTTGTTTTTTTAATGTCTGTCTCATGATCTCAAAGGATTTAGACAGTTTTCCAAATTCATCATTTCTGGGCATACCGATGGGCTCATCAAGCTCGTTTCGGGCGATTTTACCGGCATGTTTTTCAAGGTAATGGATTGGGTTGATGATTTTATATCGGATAAATTTTAAAAATATAACAGACGTGACTGCCAGGGGTACGACCAGAATTAAAAGCGTAATACCGAAAATTTGAAAAAACTGGGCATGCGTATCATCGCTGAAATCAACTTCTATCCTTCCGATCACCCTTTTGTCAAAGATTACATCCCGGTGTATTGTGTTGCGCGTATCAATAGTTGTGCCGGCGGATGAATAATTTGAAAACGGCATATTTTCGAAATCATACACCCGGATTGCCAGAATCCGCTCGTCCTTTACCATATAGTCGATCAACGGCAGATCAACCTGGGGGGTAAAATCATAAAGCGGCTGCTGCATGGCCGATGCGATGATTTTTGCCGTATCCTCTTGGAATTTCGTATGTTTAATTTCCAGCTTGTTTTTCTCAATGAATAGAAGGACCGTTCCGATTGTCGCTGTCGGGCCAAAGATGACAACAACCATTAAAAGGTAGAACGCACCGGTAATGGAAGCATGCTTCAGTGAGAACATGATGATGGTATCCAGCTTTTTACGGTGTCCTGGTGGCGGTTTATCCAAATCCGGGCTGCCTGATCATGGGTTTTGTGTTCTATATCCACAAGAAAGGCCGCCTCCGCAATCATGCGGTTGGTCATTTTTATATTCTCAAGTATTTTGTAGGCGCAAGGCCACTGTTCTTTTAAGCCTTTCCAAGCCCCTTTGAACAGCCGCCCGTCTTTGGGATTCCCGCAGTCATGGGTTAACAAAGGATTTATCCCCCACTTTGGATCTGATTCGCACAGCGTTTCATGGGCCGGGAACTCCACAAATTCACCTTCATGGGCAAAATCTGTCCAGTTCGGGGTCCAGTTGAACATCACAATGGGCGTTTTGTTTTTTACGGCCCCTTGAAGTGCGGCTGTAAGTTCATCAGAATTTTTGGCCGCTCGAATCACGAAATCAAGTCCAAGCGCCTTTATCCGCTTGGCATCCGGTTTTTCCCAGGGGCCGCCGATATAAACACCTTTCCCATAACTTGCAGGCGTGGCAAACAGGTTGGCACATTTATTCAGTGCCCTGTAGT
>JAKSBO010000741.1 GCA_022361095.1 Desulfobacterales bacterium
CTTTGGCTCTGACAATTGATTTCCTGATGGCCACTGAGGGTGTCAGGGACAACAAAAACCCGATTGGGAAAAATCCTATGAGTAGAATATAATTATGCCAGGAAGGCTCCGGCCCCTCTTTCAGGAAAGACATTGTTAATAAAATAACGAATAAAAAGGTTACGTAATAATAACTCATACCCGCATCAAAAAGAAAATTGAGACCGTCAAAACCATCCTCACCAAAAGGCTCAATTTTTATCGCATCCTGTTTAAACTCAGCTTCCCATCTGGAAATTGATAGAAGAAAAGAAGAGACCCCCCAGATTAAAACGATCAGCCGGGCCAGAATAAACGGCGGCAGCCCATAATAAAATAAGGTCCAGATTCTGGTCATAATGTTTGATAAAGGCGCTTTTTTTATATCGCAATCCCATTTCTGCAACTTGATTTTTTGGGGCAGCTTTACAGTAACCGGGAACTTGATGTCCTTTTTAGAAAGACATGGGGAGGCCGGGCTTGAATTTAATAACACAACTTTATCTGATGTGTACGGATATATAAAAAAACCGGTCGCTGTGCATGTCATTGTATTATATCCCCAAAACACAAAAGCAATAATCCAGGGTGCTGTTTTTAGACATTTGCTTTTCCAGCCGGCTTCGAGCCTGAATATCATTTTCGTTCTTTCAACCGTTTCATTAAACCCGCTCTGGTTATCTGCATGCCATTCATCCGTCTTTTTTTTACACATGCGGTTTAATAATTCAATTGAAATCCTGATAGAGTACTTCAAGGCCAGAAATGTTACCGGAACAAAGATGGCAAAGGGCCAGACCATAGTATCACCCAGGAAACTCATACCCAGTACATCAATTGATGCAAGCTTGGCTTGGCAGGCTTTTGTAAGTCCCTCAAGATACTTCAGCCCAAGAATACCTTCAAAATTAGTAATGGGTTCCTTTACACTGCCGTAAAAAAAACGTTTCTCACTGATCGTCACAATGGAAAGGATCAATAAGGGTGCAAATATAGAAATGCCTAACCCGATTATTTGTTTGGAATTCTGAAAACCAATTAAAGAAAAAAGTCGTTTTGTGACCGGGCAGGAATCAATAAAATCGTTTGAAGAAAAAGAATAAACGGTTATGTCTTTCATCTTCAACCCCACGTATGCAAATTATTAAATTACTAAAAACGGCAGCTATACACTATTATTCGGAATCAAATACGGTCTTCAACATTGATGAACGGGATATCAACAATTTCAATACCTGTAAAGGAAATTAGATACTTTATCAACTATGGGCCATGGAAATATTAAAACCCACCAATTAGAGCGCCGGATTTTTGTCCGTTTTCAAGCGGTATGGTGGATTTTATTGTTTTCATGGCCCTAGGAATCCGGTTATCTAAAAAATAACCTATAAGTTATGCATTGTATGTCTTACCATGATACTGACAGATTCGTTGTTAACAAAAGTCTGTTCTATTTGGTGCCACCCAAAACGTTGGTACAGCTTCTGCCGGTCCGGTGTATAAAGGTAGAGTGCCTGAATGCCGAGATCCTCGCTTCTTCCGATACAGTCACTGATCAGCGCAGAACCGATACCCTGCCCGCGAAGGCGCTTTGGAATGAATACCTCGCTGAGCCAATGTTCCTTGTCGTGATGACCTGGAAGTTCAAAGCGCTTGATACCGGCTGTCCCCATAAAATCATTTTCGTCAGAAAGGGCGACCAGCGTGAAGGTTGTGCCGTTTAATCGCAATCCTTCCGCCATTCGATCTTCAATGGCGGATATTGATGCCCAAGGTGGAAAAGACCTCCATTCATCATGTAAAAAACCGGCGATTGTTGTAATCAGATGCCTGTGGCCGACTAAAAGCGCAATACGAATATTATTCCCCTTTGTCATGTTGTATATGAAAGTTTGTGTAACCGGCACAGATCTTTCAAGCTTGGTTGTGGGTGTGGCCTGGCGGTTGATAGGCCCGGTCAGCCCATGGCCGTCAGTGCAAATAATCATAGCGCCTAAAGATATATTCCCGATCTATAATAAAATCAATTCAATTGATCAAACCGCCCTGTCGAAAATTGACCCCCAGAATTGAATAAAATTGACGAAAAACAGCTTTTTACAGACATAAAATGGCAATTTGAGTGGCCGGCTTGCCAGGCGTTTATTCTATCCGGTTTAGGATAAAAACGCCGGAAAAGGCCAGAACGGTACCACATATACCGGCTGCCGTGATGGATTCGTTTAGAATCCCGGCCCCTAGAACCGTGGCAATCACCGGTGCGACATAAAGCCAGCTGGAAGCGAATACAGGCCCGGCATCCCGGACCAGAACCAGGGCTGCGGTGTGGCCAAGAATAGAGCCGCCGATCACCAGGTAAAGAAAGGGCCATAACGCGGCAAAGGGGAATCGCACCGTCTCTGTAGCCAGGGCGATCCCCATGAGAATGATGCCGCCTGCAAAAGCCTGGATGGCGCTGATTAGAACCGGGTTCTCATCATCGGAGAAAAGAATGGGATAGAGGACGTTCCCGGCTGCATAAAATATGACTGTTCCGGCAGTGGCGATGAGGTATGCCGGCTCTGCCTGGGCTGCCGGGGCTACAATGAGAAAGGAACCGGCAGTGCCGAGAAAAAATGCTGCAAAATGAGCCGGAGAAAGTTTTTTTCCCAGAAACAGGACGGCAAAAAGGGCGGTCACCAGCGGGCCGGTGGCGTCAAAACGGGCCATGAATCCGGAATCTACCCTGGTCTGGGCAATAAACATGCATCCAAAGCTTCCTACGGTCATAAAAAAGGAGAAAAAAATTCCCCGGCCGGTCAGAGGGCGGATGGACGCCAAGCTTTCCCTTTTTGACAAAAGAAGAGCGATGAGGAGAATCCCCCCGGCCGTGGTAAATCTCAGGGCAGCATAAAACAGGGGAGACGCCCCGGCCTTCAATCCAAGACTGATGGCCAGAAATGTGCTCCCGAAAAGGGTGCATACCAGTATGAATAAACCGTATATTCGTTTGTTTCGCATAACTTACCTCCTGGGGGACAACCTAATATCAATCCTGATTTGGGTACAGATACAATTTGATTTTTTATTATGGGTACAGTAGGCTCTTTTTATGAAAAAATACGAAGCGATTGTCCGCCGCATTCAGACCGACATCGAATCCGGCATCCTTAAAGAGGGGGAACGCCTGCTCTCCGTTCGGGAGGAGGCGGCAACCTCCGCTGTTTCCATCAATACGGTACTAAGTGCCTACAATATCCTTTTGGATGAAGGACTGGTCCGGTCCCGGGAAAGGGGGGGGTACTATGTCCGGGCAGGTGCATCCGATCTGACCCGGGAGGGGATCGGCAGGGCACTCCTTCTGACCCCGAAATATGTCTTTGCAGCCCGGGAGGCAGGTGAGCGCCTGGATCACCTCTACGAAAGGCTTCTGCACATTGATGACAGCTTTGCATGCGCGGCCCCGGGCCTGGATCTGCTTCCTGCGGACCAGTTGTATGATGTGACTGCGGGATTGAGCCGGCCCTGGATGGAATA
>JAKSBO010000804.1 GCA_022361095.1 Desulfobacterales bacterium
GGAAATCAGAGAGGTTTACTCTGTAGATGAAGTGCCGCTCATGGTCAGTTCTCTCCAAAGAAATCTGGATAAAGAGAATTTAGCCTCAATGTTCCAAACCTGCGGCATCAACGGATTCTGGAAATTCCCACCCAAACCCAGCCAGATCCAATCCCTGGCTCCAGGCACATAGTCAGCTTCAAACATGTTGTGATTTAGAAGACTGATTTAGATTCCAAAACCAAAAAGGCGGGCCTGAAAAATAGCCCGCCTTTTAGGTTTTAAAGAATAGTTTTAAGCTGCTTCACATTTTTTTCTGCTTATGCGGGCAATTCCCAGCATTCCCAAACCGAACAGAAAAAATGTTCCCGGTTCGGGATTTGCTATCGGATTTATCGGATCAGTCTCTTCAAGGCTTACTGAACCAAGGAAAGAAAGATTTGAACCCCAGGAGACAATACCGCCGTTAATAAGGCTTACCGCCATATCTGAAAACAGCGTATCCATCCATTGGCCTGAAACACTTGAAACGCCACTTGTCTCAAAAAAGAAAAAAACGTCATCTAAATACTTCAGCGTCAAACCGTCAAACATTGCATTTAGGTAAACCGTATTTGGATCATCTAAATCAGTAACTAAAAAATTGCCGATGTATTGGTTTTTCTCCGTATATTCCGCCACGATTTCAAATTTCAGGTCGGAGTCAAACAAAAGTTCACCCGGCTCAAATCCAACATTTAGGCCCGTGCCAATAGACGTTATGGAAAAGCTGTCTCCAGACCCCCAATCCCAGTTCCCGGAATCATCCCAAATCGTTGTCTCAAGCGACGAACCTGAAAAAATGGTTTCAGCTGAAACATTTTTAATTCCAAGCAGCAGGCAAACGGCCATGCAGGTTATAATCAAACTATATTTTAATTGTGCTTTGTTGGTCAACATATTGCGTGTCCTTTTACGATTTAAATACCTGTAAAGAATAAATACCGCAAATTCTTCGCAAATATCCGGCAAATATCAATAATCCCAATCCCATCAGGGTTAAGGATGAGGGAACCGGCACTGAAGTCAATGATAGATGAATTTGCGCTGATCCGGTATAGTCGGCGTCATAACCTGAAAAGGATTGGCCATCTCCGAGCGTAAGCAATATTTGCGATGAAAAATCCGTTTTAAAATATTGGCTCCAGTCTCCACCCGTAATAGAATAGCGGCCAAACAAAAGAATACTGTTATTTAAATACTGCTGATTAGTACTGCCTGCCGCCACAGCTTCAATCACATCTGAGCCGTTAAAGTGTATGGTGTTGCTTGAGCTTGATCCCAAGGTGCTTGTTAATGTAATCTTATCCGTAGAGATCAATACATCAAAGTCCGAACTGACCACAGTCGCGTCTGTAATGATAAGTGTGCCGGTGCTGCCGTTATAATTAAAGACCCCTCCTGCCGTAATTGTACCCAAGGCAGCAAACGCTGAACCGGATAACAAAACACCAACCATCAGTAAGGTAAAGATAAGAATGCGGTTTGCCGTTCTCAACATAATGATCTCCAATTTTATAATTCAAAAAAGTTCAATTCCATCCACATTAAATGCATATTATGTGCCAAACAAATTAACACTTTTAAATTTGAGATCGAACCCACATTTTAAGGGTTTTTCCGTGAAAACCAGATACTGAAAAGGCAACAACTATAGATAAAAAATGTTATAGTTTTATGCAAAAAAGGAAGAATATGTCATAATTCTAGGACAAATAATACTGAAATGAACCCCGGCCAAATCCTCCCCCTGGCCGAAGAGGCGTCGGATTCAGCGGTTACAAAAATCCGGCATCTTCCTCATCCTGTTGCCACTCATTCAGATATTCATGAATAAAGGCGGTCTTTGCATTCCCCCGGGGTGTCAGCCACACATACCCCATACAATCCAACTGCCTTTCCAGCAGACTGAAAAAAGCCTGCTCAATACCCGATTTGTCATCGGCAAGACCCAGAGTCACGCACTCATCCACCACAGCCCGGGTAAGCTGGCCTTCGGGCAAAAATCCGTTGCAAACCATGGCATTCCAGGCTTCCGGAAAATGGACAATTTTCCAGGCGCAGATATCATCGGGACGCAGGATACTTTTATTATTCAGATTGAACGGGGCCTGAACAAAGGACATCTTCATACGGGAGAACTGCATCAGCTCCTTGATAACGGCCTGTTTATCCTGCCCGAATATCCACTCTTCAGGTTCCAGCAGCACAGGAGGGTATTCCTTACTTGTCAGTGCATACCTGAAAGGCCCTTGTTTTTCCCAGAAGGTTTTGAAATCCTTAACATTGGGCAAAATTTTTCTTACACATGCCGTGGTCATTGATGAGTATCCATATCATAATTGAAAGCTGCAATAATATTTTCTTAAGATTATCCATTTAGGTGTCTTACCTTCTCAACAATTGTAATAACGGCAAATGTCCATTGAATCAAGACAATGATAATTTTCGGTTTTGGAATTAACTCTGAAAATGCCCCCAAACCGCCTGCTCGATTCAAAATTTCATATATCGGACATCAACACCCTTCCTTCCCCGCCACCAACCCGGTTCCATCACAACAGAAGGCTTATCAGTGATATTGACCTGGCTGCAGACCGGGTAAAAAGAAGCCTTGGGCCCATGGCGGAACTATACCAGATCGCTGTATCCCAAACGGAAAGTCAATGGATCAGGGAATGGCCGCCAAATGGCCCTGATGGTAAAAAGGCCCGACCCTATACAACATTTATCCAAGAGGAGCAACGCCTGAAAGAGGCCGATGTCAGGATGCTCAAGGCACACCCCCTGGAAGAACGGAGGCTGCGGTTAAGACCCCTGGGATACCTGAAATTCGACCATACCCGGCTGGGCAGCTCAGGGCGCGTTATCAATATATTCAGGTCCACGGACCAGACCCTTTTTTCAGAAAACAGATACTTCCATTTAAACAGCCAAAATGCCTTGCGATTTTCAGCTTATGAAGGTACTCTTAACCCATCGTTTCCAGATTTGAATCCTTACATAACCCTATCAACAAATGGACGGAGAAAAATATGGGCACTAAAAAAGAGAACGAAATATTCAAAAAAGGAATCTGGATAAAAGAGCAGCAGGGTGTTTTAACCGTGGGCTCTCTGGATAAAAAAAATACGGACATTATGATCGTACCCGATGAATTAGGTGCCAAGCTCCAGAACTTTGAATCAGATATGATCGAGGCGCTTTATGGTGAAAGCCGGGAATCGTTCCAACCCGACATACTCGATATTGAACATCTATTAAAGCAGCTTGAAAAACGGTTCAAGGATGAACGGCTGCATTTATCTTTTGACAAGTCTGATGATAATCCTTTTATATGTGATTTTGATCCGATTTTTTCTTTATTTGAAAAATTGATACAAAGTTCCATAGCCGACAATTCAAAGCCCCTCATTTATATAAATGCGTCACTTATCCAAGATCATCTGTGCATCATTTACCGGGACTCTGAATCGGTCTCAAGCCCGTCAGATTTAGGGCCTGATTTTTTCCTGATAAAAAACCGATTGGGTGCCGAGGTAGAGTTTAACAAGGCAGATCAACAAGGCGGCTACTACGACATAACCATTCCTTCAGCCGGGCGTTGACCCTGTTTGATGCAGCAAGGCAGTTAATCTTGACATTATGAAACATTTCCCATTTAAAGTTGTTATATTCTGCCTGGTCATCACCCCGGTTTTGTATATGGCAACCCTTGCCGGATGCCGGGACTATCTGGAAAAAAAATATCGTTTAAAAATAGAAAATGAGTTCATTGGAAATTCCAATGAACTTCTAAACGGGTCAGTACACATTGAAGACCGGATAGCAAAAAACATCCAGGCCATTTTAAACAGGGATACCCTGATCCGAATGGCTAAGCTTGACATAGAGGTGCAGGTGACAGAGGTCCGGGGAAAAATTATCTATCCTACGTTTGTGGGAACGGATGAATTCCAGGAGGATTCACTGGGCTATTACGATGCCCAGTCTGTTGCAGATAAAAACTTTGCGATTCTTAATTCAGGACTTAAGGTTCATACTGTTCTGCATCTGGATCATGGATCATTTCTTGCAAACCTCATCTTTGCCGTTTACTCCGGTATGTCAATTTTAATCTTTTTTGTGTTTTATAGACAGGGTACAAAAAAGGCTAAACAGGAAAGAGATACTAAAAATGCTTTGATCCAGGATTTAAAACAAAATTTAAAAAAAAATGAAATGCGCCATGAAAAGCTGGAGGAAGACCTGAAGCGGGAACGGGCAGAACTATTCAAAAACATAAAGCAATTAGATCACAAATACCAATCGGAGCAAAAAAAGGCAAAAATAAATGAAGATGAAATGTTCAAAGAGATCGTCGCCCTTGAAGACCAGCTTAACACATATATTGAATTAAAAGAGCGGCGGGACGTTGAAATAGACCAACTCAAATCAAACCTTGAAAAATATGAACGAAAGAAAAACGCGGGAAAAGCCAGACGGGGGGAGTTTGATTTTACATCCAAACGCTTCAAAACCCTGTATAAAAACATTGAAATGAGCCGAAAAGCCATAGACGGTTTTATAACCCTTAACGAAGAGCAGCAGATTAAGGCCGAAGAGACAATTCACCAGCTGGACCGGGCTCCGGGATCAGTCATTGTGAAGCGAAAGGTGTTTTCCGGCAAAAAACATAAGTCCACCTGTTTCGAAATATTGTTTGCATATAACGGCAGGCTTTATTTTATGAATCATCCCAGCAGAACAGAGGTGGTGCTGATCGGAACAAAACAGACCCAAAACAGGGATATGGAATATCTCCATAATTTATAAATGTACAACGAATTCTACAATCTCAAGTCCTCCCCCTTTAAGATCAGTTGTGATCCTGCATTCATGTGGTTTGGGGAAAAACACCAGGAAGCTCTTGCCACGCTTAAATACGGGATCCTTGACAACAAGGGCTTCCTGCTCTTAACCGGGGATGTCGGCACAGGCAAGACCTCCCTGATAAACGCATTAATCCAAAGCCTGGAACAGGACATCTTCTACACCTCCGTACCGGATCCAAGCCTGATTAAACTTGATTTTTTTAATTATATTGCCGCATCCTTCGGCATGGACAAAGAGTTTACATCAAAGGGGGCCTTTCTTGCCCATTTCAAAAAATTTCTGCTCAACGCCAGTGAAAAAAAGAAAAAGGTGCTGCTGATTATTGACGAAGCCCAGCTGCTCACCCAGGAAATGCTGGAAGAGATCCGCCTGCTGTCAAATATTGAAAAACCGGATGCAAAACTGATCAATATTTTTTTCATCGGGCAAAACGAATTCAATGAAATCTTAAACAGGCCCCAGAACCGGGCGGTCCTCCAACGAATGACCCTCAACTACAACCTTGACCCCTTGACCCCGGAGGAGGTGGATGCATATATCCGCCACCGGCTCAAGGTAGCAGGCACACAGGAGCGGCTGTTTGATTGGGACGCGGTTCAGGAAATTTTTCTATATTCAGGCGGTTTTCCAAGACGTATCAATATCTTATGCGATCACGCCCTGCTGTCCGGCTTTGTCAGGGAACAACGGATCATTGATGCAGGCATTGTAAAAGAATGCGCAAAAGAATTGAAAATCCCGGCCCATGTCAGCAACCGTGACATCAATGGATCATTTGAACCTGCGGCCAGTAATGAAAACAGCCCTGCCCCCCCGGATGAGCCGCCGGCCCAGGCCTCTGGCCAACAACCATACAGGCAGCAACCAGTTACACAACCACCCCAAAAACGATTTCCATGGGATAAGCTGATAATTATAATCTTCTTTTTTATTTTCGCCTGGTACTTTATGTTTCCTGACCATTTCTTCTCTATGCTTTCCCAGGTAAACCAGCCGTTTGATAAAAACCTTGAATTTACAAAAGAGCCGCAAACAGATCAAAGGCGCCATCCGGAAAATCAACCCGGTGACCCCAATCGTGAATTACCGGATAATCAGATTTCATCCAATTTGCAAACTGTCGTTAAAAAAAACCAAGGAAGTTCTGAAAATCCCGAAGAGCTCATGTTTGCCATTGAACCTCCGGAACCAGATATTTCGAACGAATTAAATAATATAGTCCCAGCTCTTCCAAAGAATAAAATCACGGTCCGGTTTAATTATAACGGAGATGCTGTTATTGAAAAAGATCTTAAAAGACTTGAAACAATTGCAAAAGCCCTGGTTGTTCATCCGGATTCAAAAATTCTCATTACCGGATATACGGATGCAATGGAAAATGGCACATATAACGTTAAACTATCCGAATTCAGAGCCAATATCGTAAAAAGTTATCTTTTGGGACTGGGAGTCAAAAGCTATCAGATGAAAATCCAGGGCAGAGGCGGTCAAGATCCCATTGAGAGTAATGATACGGTTTGGGGGAAAATGATGAACCGCAGGGTTGAAATAGAGGTGATAGCCCATGGCCCATAGCTGTCAGCTATGGCTAAATGAACACATGTATGCATCTACCTCAAAAAAATTTTAAACGCTATGAATTTGTTTTGTTTCTAATTTGGATCATAAAAAGGAAGTTTTGTGAGCACATCTAACACAGACCGGTTCCGGGAAAAATGGAAAAATATGGATCTGCTGATACCCTATGCAGCACCCTATTTTGCTTATGTAGCGATCTCTTCCGTTTTGCATGATAAACTGCCCGAAGAAATGATATATACAATAAAGCTGGTCATCGTCCCCGGGCTTTTGATCTGGGCCTGGAAATGGTATATTCCTTTAACCGGACCGAAAAACAAATGGGTATCCTGTGCATGGGGAATTGTTTTCGGAATCATGGGCCTGGTGATGTGGTGCGGCTTATATGCCCCTTTTACAGACCCTGAAGATGGGGGGGCGTGGTCTGATCTTGGGTTCGCACTAAGACTCTTGACGGCTGGCTTTGCGGTGCCGGTTTTTGAAGAGTTGTTCATACGCGGATTCGTATTCCGGGTGGCCCTGCAATGGGATCTTCTGCGCAGGCAAAAAATTCCTAGCCCTTTTTCTGAGGCGTTGGATAAGGCCAGCATTTTTGATGTGGCACCAGGACAATGGAGTGTTTATGCCATTGTGATCTCAACGGTTATTTTTGCTGCCGGTCATATTGTTGCCGAATGGCCCGCAGCCATCGCCTACGGTTTACTCATGGCCCTTTTATGGATATTAAGAAAAGATCTGATTTCTTGCATTGTTGCCCACGGGGTAACCAATATCGGTCTGGCCCTCTATGTCTATTATTTCGGACACTGGGAACTGTGGTAATAAAAAGGCTGCAATTAATACATATTAAATCACAGGCTTCGGTTGGACGATATGAATATTCAACTGTGATCCATGAGCTTTATTAATTAAACATCAAGGAAAAACACATATGCGTTTCAAACAGTGCCAGCAGAATTTAAGAGAAAACCCAAGATCCTGGCTGATCACAGGATGCGCCGGATTCATTGGCTCCAACCTATTGGAAACACTGCTTAATCTTGGACAAACAGTAACCGGTCTGGATAATTTCTCCACAGGATTTCAACATAATCTGGACCAGGTTAAAGCGGCAGTGTCCTCCGAAGCATGGCAGAACTTTTCTTTTGTTGAAGGGGATATCACCAATGCCGACACCTGTGCAGCAATTTGCAAAGGACAGGACTATGTGCTGCACCAAGCCGCGCTGGGTTCTGTTCCCCGATCCGTCA
>JAKSBO010000985.1 GCA_022361095.1 Desulfobacterales bacterium
GGCACAGTTTTAAGCAGCCCGAGGCCGGATTCCGGACCAAACAAAAGTGCCATCCCAAAAAATCCGAGAAACCCCAAAGCCGCCCCAATCAGCATGCCTGAAAACAAAAAAAGCAGCAAAGCGATGATCCCGAAGTATTGCCCGATCTCGATGTCGAGCTCAAAGCCCATAAAGGGTACCGCTACCAGAACAAGTGCAGCGAAGACAGCGATTGCCGTTGAGATGAAACGGCCTGATGTTATGGTTTCGTGGGTGATTTTAAAAAACGAAATGAATGTGCTTAATCCAAAGAGGAAAAAGCCGACCGCCACAATCCACATCACCCAGTAAAGTTTGATCTGGAGATCGAAAGTGGCGGTTCCGTTTACCATCTGGTTTTTTGACTGCACCAAACTTTGCCATGACAGGATAAATAAAAACAGGGAGGTTAAAAGACTGGTGGTGATACTGATAAGGTTTTTAATCTGTTTTGGCAGGCGGATTGTAACAAAATCCACTGAAATATGGTTCCCGGTGATCTGCGTATAGGCAATTCCGCAAAACACCAGAATGACGATCATCAGTTCTTCGATTTCGACCATTCCAATCAAAGGTTTGCTGAAAAGAGCCCGGCTCAGTACATGGGCGGTCACCAAGAGGACCATGATCAGGGAGGTGAAGGCACCGGCTGCGTTCACATATTTGGCCACCGGATGAATCCGTTTCTCAACTCCGTTAGCAATATCCATAATCGACATGACACCTTCCCCCTGTTCAGCTATTGTTTATTTAATTCATATTTATAGTTGTAAATACGACATCCTACTGTGCGAATAAGCTGATCGCTTTTTCCATGACTTTATCAGGAGATGTATATCCCTTTTCCTTGGCTGCCTGGATCCATTTATCCCTGACAGGCTTGATTTTTAGTGCCCACGATTGTTTCTGCTCCGGTGTCAAGGAATAAAAACTATCTCCTTTTTCGAGCATCCACGTCGTGTCTTTTTGCTGGGCATTATCAAATACCTGACCGCATTTCCTGGCAGCATTCAAACCACTGATACTCTCAATAGCCTTTTGATCTTCCGGAGAAATCTTATCCCATGCTTTCTTGTTAATCGTCACGAAAAATGAGACGGCCATCAAATTCGCATTGGTATGATATTTCAATAAATCAGCAATTTTTTGAGACCTTAACGGGGCATAAGGAAGGAAACATCCTTCGATAACGCCTTTTTGCATAGCAAGAAACACCTCAACCATGGGCATTGCTTCCGGAGAGGCCCCAAGCAGCCGCAACAGGTGGGTCTGGGTTGCTCCTCCGGCCGAAATAATCGTGTTTTCAAGGTCGGCAAGACCTTTTACTTCCTTTTTAGAAAAATGAAGCTGGAATGCCGGATTCATATATGCCCAAAGGACTTTCACATCCTTGAACTCCGTTTGCATTTCCGGCTCTGTTGTGTAAAGCTGCCACAGCACTTCACTGTTCTTCAATGCTTTTTCTCCCGCGATCATGGGCTGATCCATCACAGAAGAGAGCATCAATCGGTTGCTGTCGTAAACAGGAAGGACAATACCGATATCTCCGACCCTTGAAATAATTGAATCCATCGCAGCCTTGGGTTTGAAAAGCGCATTGGAATAAAACATCGTCACCTTCACCCGGCCGTCGGTCACCTCTTTTACCTGTTTTGCCCATGGTGCAAACGCATCCCGGCTTAAGGGGTGCTTCTGATTGTACATAATATTGAAACGAAGGTTAAGCGCATACCCCGGGATGTTTAGTAAACAAACGATTAAAACTGCGAACACCAAAATAATGGAAGTTTTTTTAGTCATGATGATTCTCCTTTATTGGTAAAAAATTATGGCCGATATCAAACCGATATTTCACTTGTTATCAATGGTATGCCTTACTGCCCGTCCGGGTCATCCACATCTTCAACACACAGCTGAGGCGGGCTGAACCCAAGTGTTCCTTCAATTTCAATAACACCCTGCGCTTCCTGATATTCCGATCCCGGGACCCGAAACCTTGTAATGTCCATCCTGGGAACCGCCTTTTCTTGTGGTGTATCAAGCTGCGGCACCCATTCATAAGGCACCCGGTAGGCGCGATAGACATGGTTGGATTTACCGTCCATACCAAAATAAGGACTGATATATTCCCATACGATTTCATGATCACGGGTTACTTCAAACAAACGCCCTCCGGAGCCTTCGGTGATTAATGTGTTGCCGTTCGGAAGCCGTTGGGCCGAACTGATCAGTGGCGAGTAGAACTTGTAATTGTTCATGATGGGCAGGTGACCGGCTTCCATATATGTATATTGCCATACAATTTTCAGCGTGATCGGATCGAATTCTATTATCCGCGAATAATCTCTTAATGCATTGTTATGACCGGTCGTGGAACCCGGATTCGGGTTACCGTATCCGGCAAACCCGCCATTGTCAAAAACAAGGATATTCCCCTCCCCGGGCAATCCTTTGGGAATCATATGGGCGTGATGCTGTCCGATAATCCATCCCAAGTTTCGAAGCGCGTCATCCCGGTCATAATCCGGACCGATCTGCCAGACGATTTTGCCGCTGGCCTTATCTGTAATGGCAATGATATTGGTCTGACGTCCGTCCCAGATAATGTTATCCGGATGAAACCTTTTATCCCCGCTGTCAAACCATTTGTTTGGACCCAGTGTGGACATTGAATTCATATGCATCCAGTCCCCCACTTCTCCTTTTCCAATCACCATGGTGGGATTTCGTGACAGTATATTTTTGGCAGACTCACTAAACTGCATCTCATCAAAATGCTCGCTGCAGACCCACTCCCAGACAATTTCTCCATCCCAGTTGACTTCGAAAATAACATCATCCACAAGGGGTTTGTCACTGATTCGTTTGTCCGTCAGGTTTTTGTGGCCGAGAATAAGGGTATTGCCTTTGTCGGCGTGAGGATCCATCTCCGGCACATAATACCCCACCGGATTGCCTTCCCGCTGATAATCATGGTGCTGACGCGCCATCCACATACCTTCCTGCCCCGGATCTTCAATATACTCGTATTGGTCGAATTTCCAGACAATATTACCGTCCCAATCAACCTGAACCACGTCTGTCTGGTCCATAAATCCGAATTTAGGACTTCTTACGCCGAGACTTCCCATCACCTGCCCGCCAGGTAACAGTTTTGCCGGAAATCCGTGAAGCCCTTTCCAGAGCCGCAACACATTGCCGTTCATGTCTATCA
>JAKSBO010000236.1 GCA_022361095.1 Desulfobacterales bacterium
CTGCCTTTCCCAGGAGGGAGGCGGTAAGCTGGATACCGCCTGTTCCCCATCCGTATGGCAGCGGCATCTCACGCCCGCCAAAGGGCACCTGGAATCCGGGGATGGCCATGGCCTTGAGCACGGCCCTGCGGATCATTTTTTTGGTCTGTTCGTCCAGATAGGCAAAATTATACACGACGGGGAGCCTTTCCTTTTGTTTGGTATTTTTTCCCTTTGTTTTGGTTCCGGATAAAAACCAGTTCAGACTGGAAATCCACATAATGGGGCAGCTTCAGGTGCTGGACAAACCCGGAGGATTCAACATTATCGCTGTGGGCAAGGATAAATTCCTGATCCTGGGCCGGATATTCTATCCGGTCCTCCCCCTTGGAGGCCTTTGTCAGGGACCGGTCCAGCAGGGCCACGGACATGGCCTTGCGCTCATTCTGGCCGAAGATAATACCATAGCCGTTTTCCAGCCCGGCTTTTTTGCCTTCTCCGCCGTTGGTCCGGTTGACCATAAAGCATTCTGTGAGTTTGACTTCACCGATTTCAATTTCAAATCCCAGCTCCGGCGGGGTGTAGGCCAGGGTGGCCCAGCCGACCCTTAATTCTCCCAGGAAAGGGTGCCGGTCCAGGCCGAATCCCCGCTGCAGTGAATAGGCCGATGCCAGCAGGAATCCTTCATCCCCCCGGGCCATGTTCTGGAGCCTCACCTCCCGCCCGGCGGGCAGTTTCAGGGGCCGGCGGGTCAGATCCGGCACGGATGCCCCGATTAACTCCTCCTGTATTTCGGGTATAAGATCCTGTTTCACCAGCAGGTTTTGAACCCAGGGAATAAATTTTTCGTCAATGGGTCCGGTTTCGGGATGACCGGTTTCGGCATGATTGGGTTCGGGGATGGGGGGCGGCTGTTCTATTTGGCTCTCCTGCCCCTCAAATTCAATGAGCCGGTGGGTATAATCGTAGGTTGGGCCCAGAATCTGTCCGCCGGGAATGTCCTTGAATATGCCTGAAATCCGCCTGAAAAGCCGCATCTTTTCGGTGGCGGCAGGTTTTGAATTGCCGAACCTGGGCAGGGTGGTTCTAAAGGCCCTGACCAGGAACACCGCCTCTACCTGATCCCCCTGGGCCTGGCGAATGGCTGTGGCGGCGGCCAGGGGGTCGTAGAGTGAGCCTTCCGCCATAACCCTGTCCACAGCCAGGGCCATCTGATTCATAATCTGTTCCACCTGGATCTGCGCCAGGGCGTTATCCCCCCGGCGGGCCTTGGCCACCAGGCGTCTGCTGTGTTTGACCGCGTTCTCTCCGCCTTTAACCGCCACATACATCAGAGCACCTCCATGGTGGTTGTTCTGGGAATGGCCGTGAATTGCCGGTCGCACACAAAGATTATATCGATCCCCAATGGATAGGCCTGCACGATATTTTTGCGTTTGGCAAAAAAATTTTCTTTTATGCCTTTAAAATTGATGAAACGCTCTTTGCGGATGCCTGGGCCGGTCAGCCGGATTCTTCCCCGGTCGTCCAAGCCCCGGGTGTGGACAATCAGGGTGGTGGACAGGTCGGGGGACTCTATGGTGCCCGGATTGAATTGCTCCGGGGTATCGAATGTATCGTAATCCGTCACCAGGGCAAATCCGGCATGGCCGGCAGTATGAATATAAGGTGCGCCGGTGTGAAATCTAAGCCACTGCACGGCGGCATTCCGGTTTTCAAGATCCGTCCAGAAGGGGGTTTCAAAATCCATGAGGGTAAGCAGGATGGCGCCTGAGGCATGGTGGACCGGCTCCTGGGCGTCAATATCTATATCCAGTGTCATAATTTCACCCGGCGAGGCCATGGCGCCAAGAAGCGTTCGAAATACCTTCTGGCTGTCAAAGGTCTGGGAGGCAAAGCCTGATTTCATCTTATTCCCCCCGCTTCATGGTGAAAAATTCCACTTTTGAGGACCTGACATCCCGGGCCTCATTATCCCGGCGTTCTTTTTGCCTCCGGCGCAGTTCCGGAACCAGATTTTTCCTAAGGTCAGATCCTGAGTCGGGCATCTGGAACATGGCGTCAAACAGGGCGGCCAGTTTGGCGTGCCGCAGGTTGGAACCCATGACCATTGCATATCCAATGACCCCGTCCAGCTTGAGAATACACCGGGATACGGTGACTTCTCCCAAGTTGAACCTGGGGCCTGCCCCATCCTGGCGGGCCTGCATCATAATCATCCCGGTTTCCGGCCGGACCATAAAATCCGGTGTAAGATTCAGCCCCAGACGCTCTTTTTGCTGCTCAAGCCATTGGGGGTCAGCCGATCCCAGAAGACCGATCCACTCCTTACGCCGGGCTTTGGTATCGTTGCTGCCGGTTATTTTATTGTTTTCAAATGTCATTTATTTTTAATTCAAGTTATTGGGGTTATCATTGGTTTGGTTGACGGTTGAGCCCGGGTGTTGATATACCAGGCCGGCCCATGGCAGTTATATTTGAATAATCAATGATTTATCTTGCTATGATTTGGGAGATATTAATGAATTGTTATCAAATTGTTACGATCAGAATGATTTGAAAAAGAGAAGCAATACCCGCTTGCACAATCCTAATATGGCGACCATGAGCTGCCCTGGCCGACCAGCGTCCAGATCTGGTCCACAATGATATCGATTTGCTGTATGCGGGAGTTGGATCTTTCTCCGGAAAAATCCAGTGAACTGGGTTCAGATATATCCATTGGGCATCTCATTGGATGTGCAGGCGCCCCTCAGATTGTGACACCGGTCCATCAGATGAGCATTTTATGTCCGATAGCAGCCCTGTTCAATCATTTGGGTGACGCTAATAGATTCTGCAAGGACTTTTTTGGTCCAGTTGGAATCCAATGGGTCGACGATCAGGGCCCGGAACTGAAAACGTTGCCCCTCAACCAAGACCCCTTCTGAATCATCTATATGCAGATGGGAGTTCACCCTGCTGGGAAGCTTGGATGGCTTTCTTTTTTCTTTTAGATTTTTTACAATTTTTTCATGTTCATCCTGGTTTATCACAAGATCCAGCTCAAGGCCGTGCAGGTTGAACAATTTTTTGATGTATTTGGATTTTCGGTGGGAGGTGGTATAGATGCCTATCTGCCAGCCGTAATTTCGCAACTTTCTAAATAGATCTACGGTGCCATAGCGCAAGGGTTCAATGGGGAACCACTTTTGGTGCCATGGCAGTTTTACAGGTTCGGTCGGTGTTTCCGGCTGCCAGCAGATAAGGGTATCGTCGAGGTCAAAGGTGATTAACATAAGTATTCCTCCAAGTCAGGAGAAAACCGATGAGCCTGTGGCATCCCCCTCCCGGCAAATATGTTTGAGGCGTCGATTGATTCCGGATCAAGCCAACCGGCTTGGGGCACTGAAAAAGGGCAATTTCGATTTTATTTAAATCGTTTATTTCCATGGTTATGGAATTATATGAGTTGTGTTAGGAAAGCATTAGGGTGGAATTAGGCGGGTGTTAACTTGATGTTTTTTAAATGAGAATATTTTCAAGTTTATGATTTTATAGGTTTTTATTGTGGTCCTGGCCTGGCGCTGATGGACCGGTCCAGCCCATGGCAGACGGCAGATTAAATATATTCGCCTTGTATGCCTCCGGTTAAAATTTCAGCCTGCCTTGTACTAAACAAAATTTTCAGGTTTTTGTTCAGACACCCAATACGGATTTATACCAGGCCAGCATTTTTTGTTCAAAATCCTGCTGGTGTGCCCGGTTTGTCATCTGGTGATCACCGCCGTCATGGAGGATCATCTCTTTGGGCGGTTGCATGGCTGCATAAAGTATATGGGCGTTTTCCACAGGGACCACCTCATCGGCACGGCCATGGAAAATCATGACATGGTGCAACGCCTTTGCCTGGTCACAAAGATCGTACAAAAGGTTGTCCTTGAAAAAATCCAGGGAAAGGGCAGGGCGCTTGTCATTGCCTGCCAGGGGGATCCGTTTTATGGTCCGGGTGTTCACGGGGGACGCACACAACACAGCACCCTGAACCCCGTACTTTGCCTGTTCAAGATCCTGCCAGGCCTTGATGCAGGTGGCACCGCCCATACTGGAGCCAAACAGGGCTATCCGGTTTGATGTAACCTTCATTTCAAGAACATGTCTCACCGCCGCATAAAAATCCCTGGCACGCTTTTCAATGCTGGTGTCCTTGATAAAGCTGCCCTGGCTCTCTCCGCATCCCCTGTGATCAAAACGGAAAAACGCAATGTTATTTTCGGGCAGAAGCTTTGACAGCAGCATCTGTTTTGCAGAGTTCCGGCTGCCTTCAAGGCCGTGGGAGCCCACCACAAGCGGCGGCATGTGGGATACGGGCAGATGAAGGGTGCCTTTTAAGGATAACCCGTCCACTGTAAAATTGGTTTCGATTATTTTCATCTTGTTTTTGTGCTTATATATTTGTATATTGTGCGTCTTTTTTTACTTCAACCTATATAGAGTTATAAAATATAATATAATATGCCCGTTAAAAAAAGAAAAACCTACGAACTTGACATTATCGACCTTGCCTTTGGGGGAAAGGGCCTGGCCAAACCCGATGGATTTCCCGTGTTTGTGGACCGTTGTGTTCCCGGGGACCGGGTGTTTGTAAAGATATCCAAAAAAAAGAAATCCTGGGCTGAAGGGCGGCTGATCAATATCGTTACCCCGTCGCCCCTGCGTCAGGAGGCAAGATGTGAGTACAATCGGTTTTGCGGGGGGTGTAAATGGCAGCAGCTGCCTTACGAGCGCCAACTTGAATACAAGAAGCGCCATGTTGTCGAGTCTCTGGCACACATCGGGCGGTTAAAAGATGTACGGGTTACCGATGTTGTGCCGTCGGATGATATTTACGAATACCGGAATAAAATGGAGTTTTCCTGTTCTTCCATGCGCTGGCTTATGCCCGAAGAACTGGCGGATGAATCCGTTAAAAAGGGCTTTGGCATCGGCTTGCATGTACCCGGCACCTTTGACAAGGTGATTGACATTCATAACTGCCACATTATGCCGGGCCTGGGCAATGCCATTTTAGAGACCATCCGCAGCTTTGTGGCCGGATCCGGGCTTGCTGCATATCATCTGCGCAGACACGAAGGATTCTGGCGGTTTGTCATGCTCAGGCACTCCGTGGCCCGGGATCAGTGGATGGTCAACCTGGTGACCAGTGAAAAAAAAGCCGGATGTCATTGAAGCTTTAAGCCGGCAGCTTGTTGAAAAATTCAGTCAAATTCGCTGCATCATCAACAATATTACAGATTCCCGTTCCGGTGTCTCCATGGGCAAGGAAGAGATTCTGATCCACGGCGAAGACCACCTCATTGAAAAGCTCGGGGATTATCAATTTAAAATTTCAGCAAACTCTTTTTTTCAGACCAATACCCGGGCCTGTGAAAAACTGTATGCCAAAGTGAGTGAATATGCAGATCTTGACGGATCACAAACTGTTTTGGATCTCTATTCAGGCACCGGGACTATTCCCATTTGGCTTTCCGGCCGGGCAAAAAAAATATACGGGATTGAAATTGTCCATTCTGCCGTGGTTGACGCAAGGGAAAATGTAAATTTAAACGGTATTGACAACTGTACCTTTCTGGAAGGGGATATCAAGGATGTTTTCAGGCAGGTGCCTGAAAAGCCGGATGTGATTATTATTGATCCGCCCAGGGTGGGTATGCACAAAGACGTAGTGGGGCATGTGCTGGCACATTCACCGGAGAAAATCGTCTATGTTTCCTGCAACCCCGCAACCCTTGCCAGGGATCTTGAGATGCTTGCATCGCGTTATGCGGTGCTGGAAGTGACGCCTGTGGATATGTTTCCCCACACCTATCATATTGA
>JAKSBO010001163.1 GCA_022361095.1 Desulfobacterales bacterium
CATTCAGCCGATTTGCCTGGATCACCCATTCCATATCCATATACTGGCTGTGATAGGCATAGGAAGAAAAATAATACCTGTCACACACCACGGTCACACCGTTATCCACCATCTGCCGGATACCGGTTTCAGGGTCCATCAGGTGTTCGGTGCGGTCCGCGGCAAACAGGCTTGCAATGGTTCGCTGGTCTGCATGAAGATCACCGGACAGCATCCGCCGGATCAGACGCCCCACCGGCCCGTCAGTGGGTTCGCAGGTGGCAAAAAATTGTGCGCCTGTTGACGCCAGGCGTTTGCAAAGCAGTTGCACCTGGGTGGTTTTACCTGACCCGTCAATACCTTCAAACACCACAAAACTGCCTCTATTTGCTTTTTCCAAACTCACTTCCTTAATACAACAAAATAAACCCGGCAGATCCCGGAAACCGGGCCCTGCCGGGCTGAAATATTTAAAACCCCGAAGGGAACTGGTTTAAGATTTGCTGTGACAACCGTTACAATTCACAGGGGCTGCCTTGGGAAGATCAGCTTTGCTGACCCGGCCCTGGGCCATAGCAGCCTTGCGTTTTTTGTCGGTGTCCCGATGGCAGGTCACACAGACATTGTGGTATGCTGCCAGGTAATACATCACGTTTTCCGGATCTTTAATGTTCCTGGAGCCCGAGGGTTCAGTTTCATTGTGGCATGAGGAACATGCTTCAACTTCGCTTTCGCCGTCCCAATCATGGTGGCACGCTTTACAGGCGAACTGGAAATGAAGTCCGTGGGGAAATCCGACGGAACCCTTTGTGGCTTCAACGTCTTCGGGTGCTTCTATGGTGATGAGACCAACGGGTATGGAGAGGGCTTCATCACTGTTAACAACCTCGGAATGGGGATCAGGATGGCATCCGGCGCAGGCAACAGGGCCTGTAACGATGCTCTTTGAACCGGCAGCCTTTTGCTGGTCGGCCTCGTTCCTGTGGCAGTCACGGCACGCCTGGTGATAGGCACCAACCAGGGATTTTACGCCTCTTTCCGATCCATTGGCCTGACCAGGCTTCGGCGCCCAGAAATTTTCATGGCAACCGCTTGTTCCACAGCTTTTTATAGGCGCGTTTCCGTCCCAATTATGATGGCATTCCTGACAAGAATATGAAAAATGAACGGAATGCGGGAAATTGACCGGTGACAGCGTGGCCTTATAGTCGGCATCCTGTGGAGCCTGTAAGGTCATGGTGCCGACGGGGAGCTCAAATGTGGCTTCGGTGTCCTCGGCAAGGGCACTGCCCGTTAACGCAAAAGCAATAGCAAACCAGGGTACTGCAATGAGAAATAATCGTTTCATGATCCCCCTCCAAAAAAGCTGTTATGTCAGATTGAACCTGATGTGACCGGCGTATTATAAAATTATGCCAGCCCTTAATATCACATAAACACTGTTGCTGATTCAATACACTAGTATAAAGTTGTCTTTCTATATTAATTAATGTTTATAAAATCAACCTGAAATTTGGCCCTCAGGGGTAAAAATACATTCCGTGCACCTGGGAATACAATACCCAAATGCTTAGATAAAAATAAAACCATCCGGAATCATAACGAATTTTTATTATTTTCTATACATTCAACCGCTCTTTACAATTACGGATAAACCGGCTGAATAAGGGCAACATACCGTCACTTTTCTGCATGAGCAATTCAGGGTGCCACTGCACAAGGTCAATGGGCAAAGACTCATGCTCTGCACCTTCCACCACGCCGTCCGGAGCCCATGCCGTAATTCGAATCCCTTTGCCCGGGGCATCAATGGACTGGTGATGCCTGGAGTTGATCCGGATGGAATCACCAAACAGGCGGTACAACCGGGAACCCGGCGCAAAGCTTACATCATGGTCTGTGCCAAAGGAAAAAACCTTCTGCATATGATCAACATCGGATTCAGGCAGTTGGCTTGGGATATCCTGGATCAGGGAGCCGCCCAGGGCCACATTTGCCACCTGGGCCCCCCTGCAAATGCCCAGGATCGGCATCTGGAGTTCCACTGCCAGGTTTACCAATGTCACCTGAAAGGCATCCAGTTCAGGGTCACTTGCCCTGCATGCCGGATGCATTTCCTGATTAAAATAATGGGCATCCATGTCCAAGCCGCCGGGAAGAATCAAGCCGCTCACACGGGACAGCATCAAGGCCGCCATCTGTTCATCCCCGGTTGGCGGCAGGACAACCGGCACCCCCCCGGCCCGCTGGACACAATGGCTGTATATCACGGGAACGCTGGTGATGGTCTGGTCGTTTTTATTCGGTTCCGTATTGGCGGCAATGGCGACAAAAACGGGCATATTAAATTCTCCACTGATTTTTAAGCTGGGGGCAAAGCCCGGCAGTTGATACGTCAGGTCAGCCCATGGCTGTTATAAAACAAGATGGTTAAGTATTAAACCATTTTTTTGATGCGTATCATATTTTCTAATTGTCTTTTATAACGGCTTTTAAGCGGGAAATTTTGGACTGAATATCGAACGATTCAGGCACCTGTAAGCAATGGGGTTCCAGTACGGACAGGGCTTTGGCCGCAACTGAGACCGCCGCTTTTTTCCTGTTATAGGCCAGCAGTTCAAATGCGCCTGCGGTGCGTATCATTGCCTGCAGGATCTTTTTTTCCTGCCCATGAACAGCCCTGTAGTTTTGTTCGAGCCATTCATGGCACTCAAAAAAAAGAGCTTCATCCCAGAGCAGGCCAGCCACGGCATAGATATCAGCGCCCAAAAGCGGTTCTGAAAATATTTTTGTCAGAACATCATTATACCGTTCATACCTTGCCTTGATGTAACGCCGGGCCGGCTCGGGCAGCGTTTTTTGCCTCAACTTTGAAAACGCCTTTGCCACAGGCCCCGTATCGCCTTTGTGCACTGCGCTTATAAATGCGCTCCCCAAAAGATTTCGGGTATCCCGGTCCGTCCGGTCCTCAAAAGGGTTAAATCGTATCTTCATCATATTTTAAGTCATACCTGAAAAAGGGAAAATTTTTCAAGGGAAAGTACTGTTTTTCTTATTTCCAGCCAGCACTTGTTGTGGGTTGAACCTGTCCATGGTTGTTAAAGAATAAAAAGGAAGGCCTGCCAGTAAAACCCTTGAGCATTATCGCCAATTAGCGTATTTTATCTTACTGGCTTAATAAGCGGGATTTGATTCGGGGGATATTGACACAATCCGGTCTTTATACACAGTTTAAAACCGGGCAAACAAACGAGGTTCTCATGGCAAAAAAAATCATTATTATCGGTGCGGTGGCCCTGGGCCCCAAAGTGGCCAGCCGCCTCAGACGGCTTGATTCCGATTGTGAAATCATTATGATAGACAGGGACAGTTTAATTTCATACGGCGGATGCGGCATTCCTTATTATATCGGCGGGGATATCGGAGAACTCAAAGAGTTGTACTCCACCACAGCCCATCACCCAAGAGACCCGGAATTTTTCCGTACCGTTAAAGGTGTTGAGGTCCTAACCCGGGTGGAGGCCATCGGCATTGACCGCAGAAAAAAACGGCTCAAAGTCCGCCACCTTGAAGACGGTACCGAATCTGAAATGCCCTATGACAAGCTGGTTATCGGCACGGGCGGCACACCGTTTACGCCGCCGATCCCAGGCGCAGACCTGCCGGGCGTATACCCGGTATCCAACCTGCACCATGCCCACACCATCAAAGAGTTGATCAGTAAGGGCGCCGTGGGCAATGCCGTGGTCATCGGCGCCGGCGCCATCGGTGTTGAAATGGCCGAAGCCCTGACCGATCTGTGGGGTGTGGAAACCACCCTTGTGGAGATGGCCCCCCACATACTGCCGGTTGCCATCGGTCCCAACATCGCCCTTATCGCTGAAAAAGAACTTGAAAGCAATGATGTGGGTGTCAAAGTCGGCGCCCAGGTCACCAAAATCCTTGGGGACGCTGAAAACGGCGTTACCGGGGTTGAGGTCAGCGGCGAAGTGATTGAATGTGACCTGGTGATCATGGCCGTAGGCGTCCGCCCCAACACGGGCTTTGCGGCCGATGCAGGCCTGGCTGTCGGCCGGGGCGGATCTTTAATAGTGGACAAAAATTTAAGGACAAACGACCCGGATATCTACGCAGGCGGAGACTGCATTGAAGTGCGCAATCTGGTATCCGGAGACCAGCTCCCCATGCCTTTGGGCTCCCTTGCCAACCGCCAGGGCCGGATCATCGGCACCAACATATTCGGTAAAAACGCCCAATTTGACGGCACTGTGGGCACCTTTTGCATCAAGGTATTCGGCATGGGCGTGGCCACAGCAGGACTGACCGTCCACCAGGCCAAGATGGCCGGATTTGACCCAATTCACTCTGTGGTGGCACAGTTTGACCGTGCCCATTTTTATCCCGACTCAAAATTTCTGTTTATTCAGCTCATTGCCGACCGGAATACCCGCAGGGTGTTGGGCGTGGAAGCTGTAGGCGAGCAGATTGATTCAGTCAAAGCCAGGGTGGACGCTGTGGTACCGCTGATCCAAAGAGGAATGAATGTGGATGAGGTCTGCACCCTGGAAGTGGGCTATGCACCGCCATTTGCATCTGCCATGGACGTGATCAACAATGCCGGCAATACCCTTGATAATATTCTGGACGGCAGAAACACCCCCATTGACTGGCCTGAATTTATTGACCTGTTTGAAAAAGGAAAAATTACGGTGGTGGATTTAAGGGAAAGCGTGGAAGCCCAGCCGTTCATTGACAAATATGGCGCGGACCGCTGGATACACATCCCCCAGCCCGAGTTACGCGAACGCTATAATGAACTGCCTAAGGATAAGGAGCTTTGCCTTTTCTGCGGCACAGGCGCCAGATCTTTTGAATGCCAGATCATCTTGAACCAGAAGGGATTTACCCGCATTAAAAATCTTCAGGGCGGATATGCCCTTATCAGGGTTACTGATCCGGATTTCATTCCCCAGGGCGGCTAAACTAAGAAACACCCCAAGGCCGGAACACAAAAGCCCCGCCAAATTTTGGCGGGGCTTTTGATTGTCAAGAAGACGGTATTGCGCTTTGGTCTATTTTTCCCAGAAACGCATGGTACCGTTTTCCATAAAGTTGGTGTGCATCTTATAGCACTCATCCAACAACTGGGGCTCATGGTGTCCGCCAGTTGCCTTGATGGCGCGATCAACGTAATCATGCATATAATCTCTGTAAGCAGGATGTGCACACTTATCAATGACAACCCGGGCCCGGTCAATGGGTGCCAGGCCGCGCAGATCAGCCAGGCCCTGGTCGGTAACCAAAACATCAATATCATGCTCAGTGTGATCCACGTGGGGAACCTTGGGTACAACACCGGTGATGCCGAATTCATCAACCTTGGTGGCACGGCAGGCAGGGCAGTGCATGATGGAGATGTAAGCGTTACGTATAAAGTCGCCCGAACCGCCGATACCGTTCAACATACGGGTACCGCTTGCGTGTGTGGAGTTGGCATGTGCATATATATCAAATTCAAGGGGTGTATTCATGCCGATAACGCCC
>JAKSBO010001047.1 GCA_022361095.1 Desulfobacterales bacterium
AAAACCATGTTCCTGTACTTCGGGTTCCGAGGATGCCTGCAGTGTGCCGCTTACGTGTTGCGGCCAGGAAATGAAGAAAAAATAGCGATTTTGTATTGCCGCGCTTGAAAAGTTAACGGAGTAAAATGGTTAGTCGGTTTGCAAGCCCTCTTTGGCTTTTAATTGATTTGATTGACAAAGGGGGCGATTTTTTTGTTGAGGCTGGCCCGACATATCATTTGACAGGCTCAGCCCGCAACAAAGTTTGAAATATCTGATCAACTTATCCAGTCTTTCATATAAAAAAACATTCTATGTGTTTATGCGCCTATGGGGTCGCCGCAGGCAAACCGGGGCTCATGCAGCGGGATAAGAATGTCCGCCTCGGTTTTTACCTGCAGCATAATATCATAGGCCAAATAGGCATCCACATGGGTTCCCGGCGGGATCACCTCCATTTCCATGCCTCTGATTTCCGGCGGGGGATTGTAATTTTCTTCAATGATGCAAAAGCCGGTGATGGCCGCTTTCCCCTTTAGGGTATCAATGAATACAGTCAGGCCCCCCTTGGTGTGGACCGGCGTATGTTTGACGGTAATGCCATCAACAATGGCGGTGTCTTCCTTAACTGTCCTGATCTGTCCGTTTTCCTCCACATCCTCGATATAATCCTCCAGGTACCGGTAGTCCAAGGGATGCGGGTTGTGGATGGATTCAAGTTCTTGCTCATGGACGTAAAATATGGCGTTTTCGCACTTATAGTCGTTTTCGCAATGATCATTGTGCAGGTGGGTATGGATCACAATATCAATGTCCTGGGGCGTAAGCCCGTGTTTTTCTAAACCCTGTTCAAAGGTATAAATTTTTCCGTTAATGGCTTGCTCCCTTTGTTCAGACTGGATGGGATTCATTTCGCCGGTGTCCACCAGGATATTTTTGTTCCCGCCCTTGATTACCCAGCAGAAAATGGGAATGGTATACGTTTGGCCCTGTCCGGACTGGTAGGTCATCATACTCTTGTCAAATACTTTTGTCCCCATGGCAACGGGGTGGATGGTATAGGTCATTATAGTCCTCAGTGTATAGCGTTTGAATAACGGCCATGGGCCGAACGGGTTTATCAATATTCAGGTTTGACCCACAACAAAATATGGAAGAAGTTTCGCAGCGTATCAGTACATATATATATAAAAGTCATTGATCTGTCTTTTGCATCAGGGCCGCTTTTGTCCAAACTCGGGTTTGCTCAGGTATTAAAAACGGATTCAATTTTTTCCGACAGTTTGGCGATATCAAAGGGTTTTAATAAAAAATCCCGACAGCCGTTTTCGATCATCTGCCGTATATCTTCTTTGGGCGCAAGCCCGGAACAGACCAGCACCCGGATATTCGGATTTAGATGCCGTACGGCGTTATAGGTCTGAACCCCGTCCATGCCGGGCATGACGACATCCAGAATCATCAGGTCAATCCCTTTGACATCATTTTGAACAACGGAGACGGCCTGGGCCCCGGCCCCGGCGACAAGAACCTCGTAACCAAGCGCTTCAAGCATCTCTTTGCAGACCTCTATCACCTCTTTTTCATCATCCACCAAAAGTATCCGGCCTTTGCCCTGAATAAGGCGGCTTTGATCTAATGCCGAAGGCCGGACATGATTTGCGGGCGCTCTCTCCTTTGCCGCAGGCAGATAAAACATGAATATACTGCCCTTTCCGGGGGAGGATTTGACCTGAAAAGTACCCTTATGGGCTTTGATGATCCGGTATGCTGTGGCAAGCCCTAAACCGGTTCCCCGTCCCTGGTCCTTGGTGGTGAAAAAGGGATCAAATATGCGGGAGAGGATCTCTTTGTCCATGCCCGTCCCGGTGTCTGCCACACAAATCCGGATATAATCTCCGGCCTGGTCAAGACCGATCTTTTGGGCCTGCTCGTTATCTATGACCACGTTTTGAGATTTTATTGCAATCCGGCCGCCTTTGGGCATGGCGTGCCATGCATTGACAAACAGGTTCATGAGCACTTGATTGATCTGAATCTCATCCGCCACTATGGGCCAAAGGTCCTTGTCCAGTTCCTGGCGGATGATGATATCTTTTCTGGTGCGGGCGAACATTTTGGCTGAGGTCTTAAGCAGATAGTTTATATTCTGTGTGGTAGAGACCTGCCGGCTGTTTTTTCGGGAGAAATTGAGAAGTTGATGGGTCATTTCTGCACCGTTTTGAACATATTCGTCAATGTTGGACAGGCGCTTATACACCTCTGATTCTCTGTTAAATCCGATTTTAACCAGGGAGGCATATCCTTGTATGCTCATGAGAATGTTATTGAAATCATGGGCAATGCCGCAGGCAAACGTACCGATGGCTTCCATTTTTTGGGCCTGGCGAAGCTGGGTCTCAAGCCGCATGCGCTCGGTGACATCCCTGGCCACGGCATAAATACCTACGAAATCTTTGACGGATTGTGTGTCCGGCGGGGTCAGAACCGAGGCCTTCATCTCCATAAATGCAAAGGCATAATAGGGATCATATCTGTTTTCCTCGACACCGGCTTTTTTAAAGCGTAAATTCAGTGCAATGCTGCAGCCGGGAGATAGCTCGTGGGCGGGCGAACTGGTGGACTTAAACAGCCGCGGCAGTTTACCGCGGTCATCCTCGTGGAGGATCGCGTCAAAGGGCATGCCTTTCAGTTCCAGGGGTAAATATCCCAGCAGTGTTTCAAACTGTTGATTGGCAAAAGAGAAATAGAAGTTCTCATCCAGTGTGAAAATCAGATCCGGTGAATTGTCAACCATGTGCTGGTATTTTTTTTCAGAGGCCTCTAATCGGGCGGCATAGAATTTTTTTTCAGCAATCAGATGCTGCTGGGCAATTCCGTTTTTAACGGTTTTAAGCAGATCCGCAAATTCAAAGGGTTTTTTCAGGTAATCCCAGGCGCCTTGTTTGAGTGCGGATACTGCAGACTCTACGGAGGCGAATCCGGTCATTATGATGACAAGGACGTCACTGTCCAGCTCAAACATTTTAGCCATGGTTGCATATCCATCCATACCGGGCATGGAAATGTCCATCAGCACCAGGTCAAATTTCTGTGTGCTAAACATGTTGACTGCCTGCAGGCCGTCATAAGCGCAGAAGACGCGGAATCCTTCTTTGGTCAGGCACCTGTGAATGCTTTGGGCAACCCGCTTTTCATCGTCAACGACAAGAATCTGTTCAGGTTTCATACTCAAATGAGTTTACACCCTATATCGCTATTCTTTAGCATTATTCCACCACTTCAATTGTATTCGACCACCACCTATATGTTGTATAAGATGAAGGCCGTAAAGATGTCAACCTGAACGCTTAAAAACCTTGACAAAAATACACCTCCGACATTTATAAAGACCGGAACGGATAGCCATTTCATTGCGCCCAAATATGCTCAACCAAAGACAAAAGCCTTACTGGATAGGGCCGATTCGCAGTGAATTTGGATGAGGATTGAACCTGTTTTTTTTGTCAATATGCAGCGGGACGGCGGGCTCCGCCTCATTGATACGGCTGCAGAGGCAAAGGTCTTCAATTTTTAGAAAACCTTGCCCCGGAACATCCGTTGTATGGAGGGACCACCCTTTATGGAAAAGTTGTGTCATCATAATCACACAACGCTGCCCGCTTTCCAGAACGGCGACATCTTCCGCAATCTCTCAATGGCCGGGACCAGGGTTTCTACAATGGTATCCATTTCCGTTTTGGTATTATAGTGGGACAATGAAAACCGTATGGTGCCGTGTGCTGATTTGAACGGGACCTGCATGGCCATAAGTACATGGGATGGATCCAGGGAGCCCGAGGTGCAGGCCGAGCCTGAAGAGGCGCATATGCCGGCCTGGTTCATCAGCATGAGGATGGACTCACCCTCTACGGCATCAAAGCCGATGGACAGGGTGTTTGGCAGACGGTTGTCCCTGTCCCCGTTCACGGAGGTTGCCGGAATGGCCTCCAAAAGGCGTGTTTCGAGGTAATCCCGGATTTTGCGAACCTGGTCGCCCATCAGGGGAATATTGGCCTTTGCAAGTTCACAGGCCTTGCCCAGGGCGATGATGGAAGCTGTGTTTTCCGTTCCGCCCCTGCGGCCCTTTTCCTGGTGCCCGCCAACCAGAAAGGGGGAAAATTTGATGCCTTTTCTGACATAAAGGGCGCCAATCCCCTTGGGTGCATGGATTTTATGTCCTGACATGGAGAGCATGTCCACACCGGCGGCTTTAACGTCAATGGGGATTTTGCCCGTGGCCTGGACCGCATCTGTATGAAACCAGATGCCTTTTTCCTTTGCTTTTTGTGCAATTTCGGGAATGGGAAAGATCACCCCGGTTTCATTATTGGCCCACATGACCGATACGATGGCGGTATCATCGGACATGCTGTTATACAGGGTGTCAAGGTCAAGGCGTCCCTTTTTGTCCACCGGCACAAAGGTCACCTTGTAGCCTTTCTTTTCCTGCAGGTGAAGACAGAGGCTTCTGATGGCCGGGTGTTCAACTTCAGTGGTGATGATATGTTTTTTTTCAGGAAAAGCGCAGATGGCAGCGTTAATGGCTGCATTATCGCTTTCAGTCCCGCAGGATGTAAAAATGATTTCGTCAGGGGCTGCATTGATCAAATCTGCCACCTGCTCCCTGGACTGCTGTACTTTTTTATTTACGGTGTCCGCAAAACCATACATTGAGGAGGGGTTGCCGAAAAATTGTCTTAGATAGGGCAGCATCTCTTCAATCACTTCGTCTGCCACCCGGGTGGTGGCGTTGTTATCGGTGTAAATCATATAGGTCCTTATTTAAATCAATCTGCTGCCGAATATGTTTCCATGGTCTTTTGGACGACCTCTTCAATTCTGTCCAGGCATTTGCCGCAGCCGCCGCCGGCTTTAAGATAATTGGTCACATCTTCTGTGGTCTCAAGTCCGTTGGCTTTAACAGCATCAATAATTTCAAGATCCGTTACGTCAAAACATTCACATATCATCTCTCCGGGCTTTTCAAGGATCTGAATTCCGCGGAAATCGGCGATGGCCTTTTTCAGGGCCGCCTGTCCCATGACAGAACAATGCATTTTTTCTTTGGGCAATCCGCCCAGGTAATCGGCGATGTCGTCATTGGTGACTTTAGCTGCATCATCCAGGGTCATACCCTTGATGATTTCGGTCAGTGCCGAGGATGACGCTACGGCAGACGCACACCCAAACGTCATAAAAGATGCGTCAATGATTCTTTCATTTTCGTTTACCTTCAGATACAGCTTAAGTGCATCGCCGCAGTTTAACGAGCCTGTTTCCCCGATGGCATTGGCACCTTCAAGTTCTCCGACATTCCTTGGTTTTAAGAAATGCTCCATGACTTTTTCTGAATAATTCCACATATATAATCTCCTTTTACCCCTTTTGTCACCCCCGTGACAAGGTCGGTTTCTTTTTAATGAAGATACTACATGGTGGTAGTTTGTCAATCAAGCCCGCCAAAATTAAAGAAATTGGTGGGTGAAACAGTACCGGATGGGGCATTGGTCCTGAAAACAGGCTGCCGGACAATATGCCTGCATCCAATCTTGCAAAATGGGAATGTAAGTGTTACGTTCTATTATTTTTTTATTGCTTTCTAATTGTCACAGCATCCGGGTTCATGGCGCTATTAGAATCATTTATTCATGTAAACATGACAAAATATTTTGCCGGAAAAAAATCGGAAAACCATGCGAAAAATCAATGGTTGAGCTGGGAAACCTTCCCATGGTTCATGTTCGCTTTTTTGCTTTTATTCGCTCCCTTGAACAGATTTGCACAAACCGGTGATGCCCATCGCCCGAATATTGAGCCGCAAACTTGCCTTTTAGATAAAAAAATTTTCTGGATCAGCTCCTATCATCAAGGATATGAGGGAAATGATGCCATTGAAACCGGAATTCGCTCCCAATTAAAAGGAACGCCGGTTACATTGCGCACTTTTTTTATGGATACCCGGCGCAACAACACTGCTGTTCACGGTCAAACCGCTGCAAAAAAAGCACTTTCAATTATTGAGCAGTTTCGCCCTGACGTCATCATAGCCTCAGACGATAACGCCCAAAAATACCTTGTGGCGCCATACCTGAAAGAAAAAGCCGTTCCAATTGTTTTCTGCGGCGTCAACTGGGATATGCATCAGTACGGATACCCTGCCGTCAACATCACCGGTATGATTGAAGTGGATCTGGTGCAGCAAATGTATGAACTTATGAGGTCATATGCACAGGGTGACAAGATTGGTTTTCTCAGCGGCAATGTCGATGTTGAGCGCAAAATGATAGAAATATACAACAGGCGTTTTTTTCATGGCAGGCTCAAACCTTATCTGGTGGAGTCAATGGCTGAATTCAAACACGCCTTTTTGCAGGCTCAGCAGGAGGTCGATATGCTATATATATACAATTATACAGGCATTAAAGATTGGGATGCAAATGAAGCCGAGCTGTTTCTCAGCCGCTATACGCGCATACCAACCGGATCGCACAATGATTTTATGGCACCTTTTGTTACGTTTGTTACTGCCAAATCTTTGTCGGAACATGGCCGGTACGCCGCAGAAACGGCGCTTCGAATTCTGTCCGGTGTCCCGCCGTATGAAATTGCCGTGACTGAAAACAAAAAAGTTGAACTATATGTGAATATGCGGATGGCTAAGGCAGCCTCCTTTGTTTTTTCTGTAGATCTGTTAAAAACCGCCACCGTTATTTCGAAGGTAAAGGCATACCTTGATCCGGCGCCCGGGGCCATTACACCGGCACAATATGCCGGGAAAAAATTTTATCTCCTCAATTCTTATCATAAAGAATATGAATGGAGCACAGGTATCAAAAACGGTCTGTTGAGCCGGCTTTATGAAACCGGAATCCAACTGCGCAGCTTTCATATGGATGCCAAGCGAAATAATAGTCCTGACCGTTTAAAAAAAATAGGGCAAAAGGCCTATGAACAGATTATCCAATTTCAGCCTGATGTGGTTATTGCCTGTGACGATGCAGCACAAAAATATGTTGTTTCGCCGTATCTACGGGGACAAAAAATACCTGTTGTATTCTGTGGCGTCAACTGGGATGCATCAGAATATGGATACCCTGCATCCAACATTACCGGCATGATAGAAGAAGAACCCATTGGCCGCCTGATTGATCTCTTGCAGCAATTTACCAAAGGCAGGCGCCTGGGATACATTGCAGGCAATACATTGACCCAGAAAAAACTTGTCGAATGTTATCATGAACAGTATTTCCAGCAACGGGAGCCCCGCATTTGCCTTGTGGATTCCATGGCGGAATGGAAAGATGCGGTAATGGAAATGCAAGATTCGGCCGACATACTGATTCTGTCCAATTATTCCGGTATTCAAAATTGGGACAGCAGGCAGGCCGTGGGGTTTATTAAACAACACAACACCCTGCCCACGGGCGGTATGCTTAATTTTATGGCGCCATATGCCATTTTTACTCTTGAAAGGATCTCCGAAGAACAGGGCAGTTCTGCTGCGAGTGCGGCGCTGCGTATTCTTGACGGGACGCCTGTCTCACAAATTCCCATAAAGAAAAATATACTGTTTCGCCTGATTTTGAATTTTTCAATGGCAAAAGCATCAAACATAACGATTCCATACACGTTACTAAAACAGGCAGAAGAATTAATACAATAATGACAACCACATGGATTTCACCATATGAAGCTGCAATATCAACTTAATTTATTTGCCGTCGTAATACTGCTTTCAGTGTCAGGGGCCATTAGCTCGGCAGGTGTTTTTGCAATAAAGCGTGTAACCATGGAACTTAATGCCAAGCTGATAAACAACCAGGTTGCGAATTTGATAGATGAAATCCAAGAGGCCCATCAAGTGCTTAAAAACAGCAGGGTCGATTTTGTTCTCAACTATATTGAACGGACACAAAAAGATTTACTGGACGGCTTTTCATCTTACCATTTCGGCGAAACCGGCGGGCTGATCGTTTTAGATACAGAGACCGGGAAAAAACTGATCGCATCTGATTCAAAATTTTTGATGCAGGAAGACTGGATGAACGCAATGCTGACCCCAACAACGGAGAAGAGGCCGGCTGCAAAAGTCTTTACGCGCTATGTGATGGGGTATGATATATACCCCGACTGGAATTGGCTTGTGGTGGTTTTTATTGAAAAAAAAGAGATCCTGGCCGCCAGGAGAAGTTTTTTGAATCAGGCGATTTTTATTCTTGCCGGGAGTCTGGCAGCAGGCATTTTGCTGTTGATCTGGTTTAACGGCAGGGTCATCAAACCCATTCGCCAACTCTCTGCAGCGGCGGAAAGTATCAGCAAAGGAGACTGGAATGTACTTGTACCGGAAATAAAAGGCAAAAGTGAAGTTGCAAGCCTTTCTTCAGTGTTTCATAAGATGTCCCGGAATCTGGCCGGGATGTACAGTGAGCTGGCGAAAAATTTAGACGATATCGCAGACTCAAAAGAGAAGCTGCGCCGGAGCCGGGAGCAGTTCAGAGGACTTGTCGAAACAAGCAGTGATCTGATCTGGGAAGTGAATAACAGCGGCCGGTATAAATATATCAGCCCCCAGGTCACGCCGTTGCTTGGATATAAACCGTCTGAACTGCTTGGCAAAAGTCCGGGTGAGCTGGAAATCCCCCTGAATGATCCGGCGGATCCGCCCCGGATTAAAAAATTGTTGTCAGAGTGCGCAGCCTTTGCCGGAATTGAGAGACATCTGCGGAAAAAAAATGGCAAAACCATCATACTGGAAAGCAGCGGTGTGCCGTTTTTCAGCGCAACAGGGGAAATACTCGGGTTCCGCGGCATTGACCGTGATATCACCGAACGTAAAAAGGCAGCCGCCGAACAGCAGCGTTTGCAGGAACAGCTTACCCAGACTCAGAAAATGGAGGCAATCGGGCGTCTTGCAGGCGGGGTTGCCCATGATTTCAATAATATGCTCAGCGTCATCATTGGTCATGCAGAGATGGAGCTTGATCAACTTTCCGACGCAGATCCCCATTACCAGGCATTTTTTGAAATCAAAAATGCCGGAGACCGGTCCAGCCGCCTGACCCGCCATCTTCTTGCTTTTGCCAGGAAGCAGACCGTTGAGCCTAAAGTCCTTGATCTCAATGAAGTGATTCGTGAAATGACATCCATGTTAAAGCGCCTGATCGGAGAAAATATTGATTTTGTACGGATTCCCGGCCAGGGACTCTGGCAGGTCAAGCTGGATAAAAGCCAGTTGGATCAAGTGCTTGCCAACCTTTGTGTGAACGGGCGCGATGCCATTTCCGGTGTCGGAAAAATAACCATTGAGACATCAAATGAAACAATAGACGAGGAATACTGTCTGCATCACACCTATTTTGTACCGGGCGATTATG
>JAKSBO010000664.1 GCA_022361095.1 Desulfobacterales bacterium
GCCGAATCTCATCCATTCGCCGGATAGCCGAGCGAGGATTAAACACATTGGTAAAAACCATGGACGGCCCGCAGAAGACATCGTCCTCCAGGGTGACCCCCTTATATACGGAAACATTATTCTGAATTTTGCAACGGTTCCCCACGCTGACATCCGGTCCCACCACCACATTCTGGCCGATATTACAATTTTCCCCCACGCGAGTATTGGATAGGATATGGGAAAAATGCCAAATTTTAGAGCCATCACCCACCACGGATCCCTCATCCACCAAAGCCGTTTCATGCACGAACGCGCCTATCATCATCAATGCTCCCTATCAAATAAACGGATGCTTTTCTCCGCCCATGAGATTGGGGCGGGTATTTCTTATGGTATAGGCTGTTTCCACACTGGCCCGTGCTTCTTCCAAACCAAATCCATTGCCATTGATAATTTCCTGATAACTCAACGTATGCAGGTCAGTAAATCCTTTGCTGAACTCGACCTCTTCTCCGTCCACCGTAATTGATCGATAAGTCCGTTGCCCGGACTCCCTCACTTCAGGGGGCAAGCTTTTTTCATCCACACTTAGGAACCACCGGACTCGAGCATTTTTAAGTTCAAGATAACCTGCAGCTCTATGGGGCTCAAATATATGCACCACATTTTTCTGAACCCTCCCAAAAATCCAGATCAGCATATCGAAAAAATGAATTCCGATATTGGTGGCAATTCCCCCGGATTTTGCTTCCTCACCCTTCCAGGAATTAAAATACCATCTTCCCCGGCTGGTGATGTACGTCAAATCAATCTCATGGATCTTATCCCCATAGCCATGTCCCACCGTTTCCTTGAGTTCAATCAAAGCGGGATGAAGCCGCAACTGAAGAATATTATACACATTGGCTCCCGTGTCTTTTTCCATCTCCTCAAGGCCGTCAATGTTCCACGGATTCAAGACCAGGGGCTTTTCGCAAATGGCATCCGCGCTATTTCTCAAAGCAAACCGGATGTGGGCATCATGGAGATAATTCGGGGAACAGATGCTTACATAGTCAATGCCTGCCCCCTTGCGTTTCAGCTTATCCACATGTCTGTCAAACCGTTCAAATTCCGTAAAAAAATGGGCCTCTGGGAAATAGGAATCAATCACTCCCACACTATCGTTGGGATCCAAGACACCTGTTAACAGATTACCTGTGTCCTTAATCGCCCTCATATGTCTCGGTGCCACATATCCAGCTCCGCCGATCAACGCAAATTGCTTCATTTACCAATTCCTTTCCACATATTTTCTCATATACTAATGTTTTCAATGACTCCTCGCACCCCACAAAACAATGTTCACAAATGCTCGATAAAAATATGCCACTTGAGTTTGCAAAGGACGTTTGAGGTACAAATCGATATATCGCCGTTCCGAATTACAGATTTCTTCAAAGGTATCGGGCAAATCCACATAAAACGGCGGAACAAGGCCGGGTTTAACTTTTCTTCGCAGGCGCTGGAGTTCCTCATCATACAGACTAAGGTAGTGGAAGCTCAGCGGCCGGACTCCAACGATACCCAAATCGCCGCGCAGCCAGTTGTACAGCATGGGCAACTCGTCCAGCCAGAATTTCCGCATGAGCTTCCCCCAGGTGGTCATTCTGAAATCGTCTTCGATCTTCCCCCCCTCTTGAAGGCCCTGGGTTTCAAAGGCATATTGCTGGAGATATTCGGAATATGGATGCATGGTTCTGAACTTGTATATCACAACGGTTTTCCCCCCGAATCCAGAACGCTTCAAGCGAATCAGGGGCCCATAGGTGGGGCTTTTATCCAAAGAAGGGGTTTTGACTTTCCGGGCAATGACATACAAACGGTTATTGATCTCTCTTTCTCCGATGATCTCAAACCCACAGAAGCATAAACGCCCCAATAACTCTGCCCGGGAGATTACGCGTCCTTTCCCTTTGGTTAAACCGAAATAAATTTTCTGCAGCAAAGGCAATTTGGGCATGACTCGGTTAAAGCAAAAGTCCAAAGCATAAACGAGTTGGGCAACATATCTGGGGAATTTCGCATGGATATAATCATAATGCGTTTTAATGGTATGGGCATGGCCGATATAATACGCACCTGGAAGCAGTCGCCTGTGAATATTGAGGAAATATGCATTCAAACGCCGAATATCGTTTATTTTCCAGGTATTCAAAAACAACCGGACCGGTATCCGATCCGATCCCAGATCCACCAGGCCGCAGGATCGCTCGATGGTCGTTTCCATCCGAACCATTTCATCCAGTTTTATGTGTTCGTCAATGAAGTCGAACAGCTCTGGATTATTCTCGCCCACCCGGATACGGAATTTCTCCCTGGCCGGTTCATTCAGCCGCTGGCGAATAAAATCCACATTCACGTCCAGAGGTATCTTTTCCTGCTCCAAAATTGCCCTGACTTTATCTACGCTTTCGATATCCTGTTCAGCAAAAGAGTCCCTTTTAATCCGGTAATATAAACCGGCCAAGACAACCCCGAAACCGGTCAGGACAAGAATCGCCCCCAGGGCCTGCGTTCTGGAGTAATAAAATAAGCGGGCACCATAGATAAGTACCGCCATGGTCGCAAACATCATGGCCCCGGCCTTTACCCATTGCCAGGAAAAAAAATACCCGCTTTGAAACCGGGACAGATTGTATTTGCCCGTTGCCACGGAACAGATGAACCATACACCAAGAAAAATAATGAAAAGATTCAGATAGTCGGGAAGCAGGTACAGGTGTCCGCGTTTCAGGTAATTCACAAAAAAGAAAGAAAAGGCCACCAAGGCCAGATCCATAAAAAGTAATGGGTAGGAAAGGTCCTCATCTAACCGAAACGTGTCCACAACGTTGGATAAACTGACCTGGCCTGCTGGCGACGGACAAAATAACTTATTATATAAAGACCATACAGACACATTCAGAAAGGACAATGTGGCAC
>JAKSBO010000235.1 GCA_022361095.1 Desulfobacterales bacterium
AAAGGTCACCTGGACATCATCCTTGAATGATCCGGTGGCAGGATTGTCGTGAAATGCCCGGAAAAGGAGAATGAATTGAAATATATAGGCGCCCATGTGAGTGCTGCAGGCGGTGTTGAAAACGCGCCGGTCAATGCCCGGAAAATCGGGGCAACCTGTTTTGCATTGTTTACTAAAAATCAGCGGCAGTGGCAGGCCAAACCCCTGTCCGGCAAAAATATCAATGCGTTTAAAACAAATTGCAGTGAGTTGGGATTCGGGCCAGGCCGGATTCTTGCCCACGACTCCTATCTGATCAACCTGGGCCATCCTGAGCAGGCCGCCCTGGAGAAATCCAGACGCGCGTTCATAGATGAAATGGAGCGATGCCGGCAGCTTGGTATTGCCATGCTCAATTTTCACCCCGGCTCTTCCTTAAAGAAAATCAGCATGGATGACTGTCTGGCCACCATTGCCCAATCCATTAACCTTGCCCTCCAAACGGTCCCGGACGTCATTGCCGTTATTGAAAACACCGCAGGCCAGGGAAGCAATGTGGGATTTGCCTTTGAACAGATAAAAACCATTATTGATCAGGTGGACGATCAATCCCGCATCGGGGTGTGCATTGACACCTGCCATGCCTTTGCTGCCGGTTATGACTTGGCCTCCCGGGAGGGGTATGAAAAAACCTGGGACCTGTTTGACGCACTTATCGGCTTTGAAAAATTAAAGGGCATGCATTTGAACGATGCCAAAAAGCCGCTTAATTCCAGGGTGGACCGGCACGAAAGCATCGGAAAGGGTGAACTTGGCCTTGCCGCTTTCCGGCAAATCATGGCTGACAAACGCCTGGACAAGATTCCCATGATTCTGGAAACACCTGACAATGACATATGGGCCAAGGAAATTTCGTTGCTCAAATCGCTGATCCATCCCTAATTGAGGTAAAGGAGATTGTATGAGAATCTGGGATCTTCATCCGGGATACCTGAACCGCCAGAGTCTTTTAAGCGAGCACCGGGAGCTTCACGGTATGGTCTCCATTCTCGTCAATCATAAAAAAGGCTATTCCAGCCATCCGGAAACCCTGCGCTGGATGGATTTGGGCTGGGCACTGAACAAACGCCACCAGTTGTTGGCCGCGGAGATGAGGTTGCGCGGATACAATGACAAATCACCCGTTCGCACCCGCAAAAATAATGGACAATGGCTCGGCACATTTATCGATGAACCCTATGTTCAAATCCAGTTGCTGAGGGACAAATACCAGGACAAGGAACCGGGGCGCATTCCTCTGCCCCAGAATGCCCAGGAGATGTGGCGTCATCACAAATACGCCGTCATGGCCCGGAGCGTCCCCCTGTACAAAAAAATAGGGGCGGATGCGGCCCGCACCGGGCCCCGGGATGATTTCAGCGGCCTGGCCCGGCTGCTGGTGGAAACCTTGAGAACCCCGCCATCCCAGGGCGGATTAAAAAATGCGCTCCAGCATATGTGGGGGTACGTATCCGACATATATGACGGGCCCCGGGGGAGAGTGGGTGACTGGTCCCTTGGGACGCTGCTGGGCCGGATTCAGGAGCTGGCCATCAGGCACCGGCAATCCTATTTGATTGAATCCGTTGCCCTGAGCGAGCTTGCCGTGTGGGTCCAGGGCAGGCGCCTGTAACGTAACCCCAATATTGCAGAAGCCATGAAAATTTTAGCTTCAAGGCATCAAGGTTGCCGCCGTAGTAATCTATTGCAAGACCTTGATAACTTTGTCTAGGCTGTTTTTATTTTAACGCATCAGCCAGGACGAAGAGGTTCTGCTGCATGGTATCAAGGTAAGTGTCAACAGATATTGGATCGCGGCTCATACCCGGATTGATATTGTCCAGCACGACTAACCGAGCGCCACTGTTTTGGATGGCGTCCATAATTTTTTGATCCGGGATCCATTTTTGAATCACGGTATTTATCCCGTTGTTTCGGATGGCATGTTCAAAATCGGCCACGTCTTCATTTGTCCAGTCGATTTCAGGCTTGAGAAAGTATCGTGCCACATCAATGTTAAAATTTTCCGTCAGATAAATAAAGTCCGTGGTCAAGGCAATAACCGCCAGGTTGTCAAGTTGTGCAAACCCGGATTCATAGGTGCTTCTCAACTTGAATACCACCTGTTTAAAGGTTTTCAGGTTTTGGCTGATTGCGATTTTGTCCTTAGGGCTTATACGTTCAAGGTCTCCGCCAATGATGTCCGCCATCCGGGAGGCATTGGCTAGGCTGAGCCACAAAAGAGGGCTTGGGCCCCGGTTTTTTTTGTCTTCAGACGGGGCCGCCAGAAGCGGAATGCCGGCCTTTTGTCTGTCAAAGGGCATGGCTGCATCAATTTCAACGACCCGGATATTTTCTTTTCTGGCTGCAGGAAAAAGCGGATCTTTTGGCCAGGCACTGCGAAGGGACACGACGGCCGTGGCCGTTTTAAACGTTTCAGCCAATGATTTGCCATGGGTTTTAATATACCGGGCCTGGCTCTCCATGGATATTTTTTCAGGAAAAAGATAGAGCGCCTTCAATGTCGTATTACTGCACAATTGTGCTGTGATTGAGTAGGTGGCCGGAAAAGAGGCCAGGATGTATCGGGTGTTGGTATCGTTATCCTGGGCATATACCGCCATGGGACAGATAATGCATAAAATCAGGCTTGTGGCTGCTATTATTATTTTCAAAATACACTCCTTTGCATTTTTATTTGTGAAATTCTGCAGTTCTCCTTAAATGGCCGCTTCTTTGAATCGTCCCCCGGCCATGCGTATGACTGCTGTGGCCAGAAAAAATAATGATGCCACCAGGATGATTGCACCGCCCGAAGGAACGGGAATTTCCAGCTCCATGGGCAGGATCACGCCTAAAAGGCAGCTTGCTGTGGAAAATGCCACTGAATAAAAGAAAAAACTCTTCATGGAGCGGCTGATGTTTCGTGCCGATGCCGCCGGGATAATGAATAGTGCTTCCACCAGTACTGCCCCTACGATCTTAAGGGCCGCCACAGTGATCATTGTAATCATGAGGATGAACAGGTACTCCAGAAGCATGACCCGGATGCCCCGGACATGGGCCAGGCTGGGGTTAAACGACGCCATCAGCATTTTGTTATATAACGGCAGCCCCAAAGCCGCACAAATGATTGCGATGATTAAAAGTACGTTCATATCCGTGTCATTGACAGTGAGAATGGAGCCGAACAGGATGGAATCCAGCACATGCATGTTGACCTTGGCGGTCACATACAGGAGCACGCACGCGCCCACGGCCAGAGAGATGGAGAGGAAGACCCCGATGACCGTGTCCTGTTTCATGCGCGTGCGGTTGCGGGT
>JAKSBO010001085.1 GCA_022361095.1 Desulfobacterales bacterium
GGAAGCAGATTTTCAAAAAAAGCGGTGCTGAGTGCCGGGGGAAATTTTTCTTCCCTGCACGGCAGGGATAAAGATATGGGCAGCCCTACGGTGTTTAACCAGTGCTGCCCATACTTAAATTGAACCCGCCCTTTGGTATGCCGGGAAAGGGTGCCGACAAGGTGCTTACCCAAGAAAATCGAAAGATTCTCCATTGCCCTTCTCCTGGTCTAAAGGGTTATCTGAAACGTATATCCGAAGAGACAGCGCCCCAAGCAAATCAAAGACCTTATCAATTTGGACCGTTTTTTTTCCCCTTTCAACATCGCTGATGAATTTTACACTGGTGCCGGTAATATCCGCCAGATCCTTTTGGGTCATTTTTTTGTGTTTCCTGGACTCTTTGATTGCTTTGCCAAGATATCCGGGCATTCTCGCGTGATATGGATAGGTTATATTCATCTGTGCCTCCTCAATAAAATTAACCGTACAGTTGAATTTGTCAGGAGTCAACGATTTTTAACCGAACGGTTAAAATTGTTGCTGGTTGGCTAAAATAACCGTTCGGTTAATTTTAGGCGGCAATATCAAATCAACCTTCCACATGGATTTGGACGGTTTCCAGTTTTTCAAAGTGGCGTCCGTCAATGAAAAGCCGTGATCCTGCCTTTTGAATGACAATCCTGTGGGCGAACAGCTCAATGGAACCGGTATCGTTGATGCCGGTCAGATAGATGCACTGGACCCCCAAAGCCTTTGCCACCTTGAGCTGGGCATCCAGAAAGTCGGGACGGTTGCACACCCCCAAGGGGTTGTCCAGGATCAAAAATCCCGGCATGGGCCTGGCACCGCTTTTAAAACGCCTGCTTCGCATGTAAACCAGCAGGGCATAGAGCAGGACCGCCGTGGTCAGCGCCTCGCCGCCGGACCCCAGATCCTTGCCCACGGGTTCATAGTTTCTGGCGGTGTCGTCGCATTTGAGCAGCCGGATGTTAAACTGCTTTTTGGCTTCCACGGCCAAAAGGCGATAGAGCAGCTCCGCACCCAGGCAGTTGCCTTCGACCGGATTGACCTGGGGGCACAGCCCTTTTTGGATGCACTCTTCCATCCAGTTTTCCAGGCTCTCTTTATACGCCCGGTCAAACCGGCTGAAATTAAGTTTTGCCGCAGACCTTAAAATGGGTTTACCGCCGTAAATGAACACCTGTTCCGGGATGGAGACCTGGGTGGCGGCGGTCAGTTTCTGGTGGCAGTCCTTGGCATGTTCCAAAAGCTGGCTGACATGGGTATCCATCAAGGTTTTTGACCGGGACAGATCCCCTTCCAGGGTGGCGGCGGTCTTGGTGCAGTTGTTGATCAGATCGCTGCAGGATAATGCCATGCTGTCGGCATCGTGCGCTTTGAGGGCGGCTGCCAGGGCCGGAACAATCCCTTCAACCTGGGAATCCCTGATATGGGCGTCAAGATCCCTGTATCTTGCATCCCGTTTTTTGACCAGGTCCTGGGTCTTTTGGGCCTGTTGTTTTCTTTCCGTCCGGAGCTGTTTGACCCTGTTTTCCATCTCCGTGCAGTGGGCCGGCCGGTTCCGGGGATGCAGAAGATCGGGCCAGTCCGGATCAAGCTCCGAAGGTTTTGTCTCCGGGGGATCTCCTGCCCGGGCGGCAAGGGTTGTCAGGGCATTGAACCAGGTGTTGACCGAGGCCAGATCCTCCCGGGCCCGGCTGATCTGTTGGAACAGTGCTTCCATGCTGCGCTCCAAAGTCTGCTTTTCGGTTTCCAGGTCCGGGATCACGGTGTTTTCCAGATCTTGCAGAGAAAATTCCTGGAGTTTTTCCGCTGTCAGTCTGGCTGCAATCTTTTTTTTCTCAAGCTGCCCAAGCGCTTCACGCTCTTTTCGGGCCTCTTTTTCCAATACCTCAGCCTGGGCTTCGGCACGCGATTGCTCCTTTGAATCCTTTTTTATTTGAACGGCCAAAAGATCCCGTTTTGTCTGACGTTCCATGGCTGTTTTGGCAGCCCAGTCCCGGGCCTGCTCCGCATCAAAGGCGCGGGTGGATTGAAGCCGGGTCAACTTTCCCTCAAGGTCCGACAGATCCCGGCCAAGGTCCTCCACCTCCCGTTCAAGGGCTGCCACCCCTAGTGCCGTACTTCGCTGCTGCAGATTGGCCTGGGCCTGGAAATAGAGTGACTTGATGTCCTGGGGGGCCATGTCCCGGGAATATCGATCCGTATCCTGATTTTTTTCGCCATTTTTTTCATTCGGGTCCAGGGGACGGGGGATCTCTCCGGCCAGTTCGTCCAGCCGGTCCCGGTCTTTTTCCAGTGCGGGAATTGTGTTTGCCGCGGATATGGCGGCCTGTTCCAGGTCCGAGGCCCGGGATTTAAGGGATATGATGCCAAGGTCAAGTTTTTTTAAGCGGTGTCTGTTTTGTTCGGCCTGGGCCTGCCAGGATTGCCATTCACCGTATTGGCCCAGCCATTGCCGGGCATGCTTGAGGGTCTCCCCGAACCGGGCCTTGTCAGAGGTCAACTCCTCGATCCGGCCATCGCACCGGGTGATCCTGGCTTTGATATCCGTTATCCGGTTCCGGACAGCGGCTATTTCCCGGCAGGTTTTTTCATGGGCCTTTTTTGCCAGATCCAGATCCAGGGCCAGCCGTTGGACTGCAGCGGGATCGGGAAATGCTTCCCTGAAGGCTTTTAATTCGTCCAGGGATTTTTCCATGGCATTGCAGGTGAGTAAAAGATCCCGGATCAGGTCCTCTTTTTCCGCTTTTTCGGCGGACAATTCCTGTTTCAGGGCCTGGGCGCCCGAGAGGGTATAGATGGCCGGATCATTTGGCAGAATGCGCTTGTGGGCAATCTCATCAACGGTGGTGATGTCGGTGGCCGGCAAAGAGATCACCACCGGCTGCCGCAGCCAGGCCGGTGGCCCAAGAGCCAGAATGTCGTCCATCACCCGGGCGCTTGCCGCCATGATGCCGGTGAACCGGGCCGGATCACGGTGGATGAATTGGGCTGTGGCCTCGGCTTCCATTTCCAGGGAGGCCAGGTATTCGGGAAAGGCCCGGATCTGGGTGGGGCTGATACCCGCATCCCGGTAATGCCGGATCAGGCGGCGGGTCTGGTCATCCACGGCCAGGGTGCGCACCTCATCCAGGCGTTTGAGTTCATTGGCCAGGCGGCGCGCCTCTTTTTCCATGCGCCTGAGCTCATCGGTTTTGCGCGAAATCCCATCGGACAACGCTGATACATGGGCGGCATTGGTGGGATCAAAGTTGTCGGCACCGGCTGCCGTACGGATGTGGGGATCTGAAATCAGGCGGTCCCGCCAAGTTTTCTCCCGGGCTTTGCGGGCCAGGGCGTCATCAATGGCACTTTGATCCCGGACCTTTTGAATGGAAAGGTCCTCCCGGTTCTGGTTTTCCCGGGTAAGGCCGTCGTCAAGAATTTTTCGTTTTTCCAGGGTCTGGGAAAGATCCTTGCCGGTTCTATTTAAGTCTTGTTCAAGGCGGCTGGAATACGCTTCGGGGGCTTCAAGAAAATGGGGGGCAATGGCGTTGCCGTTTTCCAGGGCCATCTCCAAACGGGCTTGCAGCCGGCTTGTCTCACTGTTCAAACCGGTGTGTTTTTCTTGGGTTTTCTTGAGTTCCCGGCGGCAGGCCTCTTGTTTCTCCTTTACCGCGGCCGCTTTAGTCTTTGATTTTTCAATCTGGCTTAAGGTGTGCTGCCTGCGTTGTTCGATAGCGGCATGAAACGCCCGGGCATGTTGGCCCGCTTTTTCACGAAGGGGCGTCAACGCAGAGCCCGAAGCCGTCAGCGCCTCCTGCTTATCCTGAAGCCTGCCGGAGATCAGGTTGATCCGGGCCAGGATATCTGCGGCATCCAGGGCATGCCCCTGGGCTTCTGCGGCCTTGATGGCAGAGCCCAGGCCGGCAGCATGCCCCAAACGTTCCTTTTGGGCCAGGTCCAGGGCAAATCCCCGGGCCGCGGCCAGGTCCGCCCGGGTTCGCTCCAGACCGGTTTTGGCCTTGGCTTCATCTTCCCGGGCCTGTGTCAGACGTTTTTGGGCGCGCTGTTGCTCTGTCCCGGCCTTTGGCAGGGCCTGGGAGACCAGGAACGCGGCCTGTTCAAGTTCCCCGTCGCTGCGTTTTTGTTTTTCCCTGGCCCCAAGGTACTCGGCGGCAATGGGCTGAAAATCCTCCAGCCGGGTTTTCAGGGACAGCACGGCAGCCAGCCGCTTTTTTTTCCAGGGCATGGCTCTCATTTTTTCCATGTTGGTCAAGGTGGCGGCACGAAGTTGTCCGGCAAAATCCATGTCCGTGACACACCCCAGGAAAAAGGAGAGAAAATCAGCCTCACACCGGAATCGGAACGCATCCTTGATGCCCCCTTCGCTTCGGGCAAAATCGATCTGGCGGTCCACTAGCCAGGGATCCAGGCCGATCTTCTCCAGGCGCTCCCCCCAGTCTTTCTGAACATCGGTGGTCACCACCTGGTGGTTTGGATCAGTTAAAAAATCCCGGACGGCGGTCAAGGGCTTTGGCTGCTCTAAAAGTTTGGACCAGCTTTGCTGCATACGGTCAAAAAAATCCGGGGCCTGGGCCAGGAAATAGTAGCGCACTAAAGGCTTTGACGCTTCTTTGTAACTGTAAAGCACCTGGCCGATAACCAGGCGTTCTTCGGAATTGTCTTCAAAAAGGTTCTCTTCGGCTGGCACGGCCATTTCGATGAGAATCACGGCCGGCCGTCCCGGCACCAGGTATTGGGAAAGGGTTTTGTCTCCGCCGGATTGCAGGTGCTGGACAAACCGTTTCCGGTCCGGGCAAAAGGTGTTGAGCAAAAAGGAGATCAAGGTGGTTTTGCAGGTGCCGTTCACCGCAAAGATCACCCCGTGGTCCGATGAGATATCCGGATCAAAAGAGGGGCTGTCGTGGTCGGCAATGGGAAAATTGCCCTGCCGGAGAATGTTTTCCCCGGCGCAGATTTCGCCGGCAAATATCCGGGTGATTCTAAACATGGCCGTCCTCCTGGGTAACGTCCTCTTCTTTGCCCCGGTTCACAATGTCCCTGAAGGCCTGGAAGGTGTAGAGCATGCCTTCGCGTACCGCAGCCTGGTAGGCTGGTGTGGGGCGGTACTCCACAACCCCGTCATGTTCTTCAAAGACCAGGATGTACCGGGTTTCTCTCATGTGCCGCATCACCTGTTCAATCAGTTCCCGCCAGGAATTGCCCGCCGCTCCCCCGGTCTGGCGGATGTCGGGGTTGTCCTCGGGCATCTCCCGGATGCGCTGGGCCAGGGTGATGATCTGGGGGTGAAGGCGGTCTGCATCCGTATCGTCTGCGCAGGCGTCATTGTCCGGTTCCGGGCATAATTTGGCAAAGCGGCGCAGGATTTCAAAAATGTCGGCCTGGGTAACGGCGCCCAAATCCTCCACGGGAAGCTCCAGGTCCTGCTCCTGGGGGAAAAAGGTCGTAGCCACGGCAGCATGAACACAAAGGATATCCGCAGCCCTGAACTCCCCCCGGCCCAAAAGCTTGCCGTAGTCCGTGACGGTCATGGAGAAAAGGCTTTCCGCGCCACGTGATGAGAGGCGAAACCCGTCATCTTCCAGGGCCAGAACGGTAAGGTCCATGGCCTTCAGTGCCAGGGCCACGGCTTGCTGGAACCCGGCATCGGCCTGGTACCTCTGGATCAGGTTTCCCAATTCCTGCTGGTGGCGGATCACCAGGGATTTGCGGCCGTGGCTGTGGGCCAGGCTTAAGTATACAAGGCGGTTGACCTGGTAAAGGGTGTCAAGGTCCATGGGTTATCCTTTTTCATCTGTGGCACGGGGCCTGGGCGGCGCAGATTTTAAGATCAGTTCATGGCCCCGGTAGTTACGCCGGTCCGGCAGGGCCAGGTTGAAAATGAGTTCCGGGTGCCGGCGGCTTGCCGTAACCTGGTATTTATCCGCATAAAAGGGGTCCACCAGGCAGTGAAATACGGCCATGGCCAACGCCACGGGCATCAAAGGGGGGTATTGTTCATGGCAGGCGGCTTGTAATATCGCACGTAATGTGGACTCTTTGTGCCTGTGAACAAAGTGTGTGAGCAGTTCAAACGCCTGGTTCATGAGTTCCGGGGCCAGCCGGGATTCAAATTGCGCCATGGGAACGGCATCTATCTCCTGGATACCGCAGGTCCGCTCTTCGGCCTGGTTCCGGCGCTCCAAAGCCCTGTCGCAGGCCGAGATCAGGGATGCCGGATCAAACAGGGGCCGGCACACCGCCGGGTCAAACCGGGCCATGAACTCCATGCCGATATGCTCACCGTCGGGGGTGGACAGGCCTGATATATCATTTAATACTTGTTCGCAGGCGGGGAATATGCCCAACGCTGGTTTGCGGAACAGTTTATGGCTGTGGCGGTCAAATATTTCCGGCAGCTCCTGCAACTGTCCGGAAAGCGTCAGAAGCCGTGTGTTCAGTTTTTCCAGGGCATCCCCTAAAAGGCTTAGCTTACCGCCGAGATCAGGCTCGGTGTCCGGGGCGGCCAGTTTTTTTCGCACCAGGTGGTTCAGCCGTGCACTCTCGGTCTGGATCTGCCGGGTCTGCTGGGCGCCGTCATCGGCCATGGCATTGATTTCATTGACATCCACCCGGTTGATGCTCCGCCGTATGGCCCGGCCCATGGCCTGGATCTCCTGGGATTTTCGCAAAAGCTGCTTCCGGTTTTGAAGGGCCACACCAATGGCATCGTCCACCTTTCCCCGGTCAATGAGCAACTGGATTCTTAAATTCCCAATGGCTGCGGCATCCAGTGCCCCGGTTTCATACAAGCCAAAATAAGCAGTGTAGCCCTCGTCGGTGAGGTGGAAATGGGCTGCCTGTTCCGTGTCGGTATAAACGGTTTTGATCAGCCAGAATTTTTTAGGGACCATCTGCCGGGCCCCCGCATCAAAATAGGTATATTCAAAGGGGCGGTACCGGTTGTCCCGGTTGACCAGATGGTCAAATATTTTATGCAGCACCTCTTCCAAGGCCCCAGGTTCGATGTCCATGTTCATGGCCCGGGCCTGGTTCCGGGCCAAAACAAAAAGCCGTGAAATAACACTGTCTCGGGTCACCCCCGGGGTAAATTCGGTAAGTTCGGAAATCACATCCAGGGTGGCAAAGGCCAGCCATATCACATCCAGATGGTCCCATGCCGGGTGGGGCGCTTCATCCTGGCCCGTAAGCCGCCGGGCAGACAGCTCGTAAACCGGCCGCATCACAAGGCTTGACCGCACGACCCGGGTGACATCGGTGTCAACGCCGGCCGCATCCCGGGGAGCAGGCGCCGGTGTTGTTGTCTCTTTTCTGTCGTCAAAAAGTGAGAGTTGAGTTTCAACGATGTTGTTCATAGGATCTTAAATTTTTAACCGGTTTTTCTGTAGGGTTTACCATGCAAGGTAAAAACGGTGCAACAAAGAAAACATCGGAGGGGCTTGAAAATGGGAGACGATTGTTCAGGTCAGCTCTTTTTTTATTACGTTTTTCTCCTTGTATTTTACCCATTTTTTGCTGATATTCGTGTTCATTTAAAATGCCCTTTCGATTCTGTATAGTTTGTTGCGTGTAGTTTGTTATTCGATTTATTGATAGGCGTTTTGAAAATTCATTACTTTTTTTTGTAAGAAAGTCCGGGTAAGTTACTCAGATCTTTCAATCTTTGTTGTGGGGTCAGCCTGGTAGCTGGGTTATTGATATGTCAGGTCTGCCCATGGCTTTTATTTCAGGTTTGTTTTTGATTTAAGGGGAATTTGGATGACCTTGTTTATGTTTAAACCTTTTGGCAAAATTCATTTTCCATTGTTTGTAATTCTAACGGGCTTTTGTGTAATCATATCCCAGGCAGCAGGATTTGAAAAAAGAGAAAACCTGTCACCGGAATTCATTGCTTTAAAGAGAGAATTTGATGGTCAAAAACAAGACCCTGTTTCTGGCGCAATCATTATTTTAAAAGAGAACCAAACAACAATTGGTAACGGCGGCATGATTAATTCAACCGAGCACGTTGTAGGTAAGCTTTATACAAAAGATGCGCTTGAACAATACAGCCAAATCAGCGTTCCTTTCAACTCTTTTTATGATGAAATTGATCTTGTTTTTGCCCACACTATAAGCCCGGAAGGGAAAATAATCAGTGTTTCAAAAGATGCATTTCAGTTTAAAAATGCACAGGAAGATTACAATGTAAAATCTTATTCCAACCAGATGCTTCTAACCTTTACTCTTCCTGCCTTGGAAATCGGGTCTTACTTTGAATATGAAGTATCGATAAAAACAAAGCCGATATTAAACACAGAGTGGTTTTATAATCATAAATTTCATAATATTCTGTATAACCCATCTAGTGAAACAGTACGTATCGATCCTGTTTATAAATCCAAATTTAATTTAATAATACCCAAAACATCAAACGTTTTCTTTTCCAGTAAAAATGCCGGCAATGCTCCTGCCGTAAAAAATAAAGAACGTCTAATATCTCCTGTCTCATAAATAGCTAATAAATCATCACTCGCCTGAATATTTGCTGTAGATGAATAAGCTTTACCTGCAATTTCGAAGGAAATGGCTTCCATATCATCGTTAAACACACTGGCATGAGGCAAATTACTTCCAGACCAACTCACACTTATATCTGTTTTGTAATCATACAAAGCATTCTGAATTCCTAATGCCAAACTTGCATTTTCTTCTGCCTTTGCCCAATTGCCCATTAACAGATATGTTCTAGCCATATATCCGTAAGCAGCTTGCTCAGTAGGTTGATCTTTATATTTAGTATTTGTCGGTAACAAGTCTACCGCTTCCTCTAAATCTCTTAAAATATATGTATAAACTTCATTTAAAGTTGATCGCTTTAAAACATAGTCCTCGCGAGAGTTCAAAGGAATCACAATACCCGAATTTTCTTCATCAGCATAATCAGGACTATAATGTTTAGCGTACATATTTACAAGCTCCAACAAATTAC
>JAKSBO010001024.1 GCA_022361095.1 Desulfobacterales bacterium
TCATCTTCATCCAGACGCTTGATGGACAGGCCGATCCGTCTTTCATCAGAGTTGATGTTCATTACCTTGGCCGTAATGGTTTCGCCGATCTGGTAATGTTCTTTGGGGCTCTTGATGTTTTCCTTGCTGATTTCAGAGACGTGAACCAGCCCTTCAATACCTTCTTCAAGCTCTACAAAGACACCGAAATCGGTAAGATTGGTGATAACGCCGGAAATTTCCTTGCCCACATCATAGCGTTCGGCAACGGTTTCCCAAGGATCAACCTGGGTCTGCTTGATACCCAAAGAGAATCTTTCATTGGCTTTGTCGATATCAAGTACCACGGCCTGGATGGTATCGTTTTTCTTATAAATTTCAGACGGATGTTTAATCCGTTTGGTCCAGGAAATATCAGAGATGTGAACCAGGCCGTCAATGTCGTCATCAATGCCGATGAACAGACCAAATTCGGTAATGTTCTTGATCTTTCCTTCAATGATGGTGCCCACGGGATATTTCTGGGAAATAACTTCCCAGGGATTCTCAACGGTCTGTTTGATGCCCAGAGAAATTCTGCGGTTTTCAGGTTTGAGGTCCAGAACAACGGCCTCAACCTGTTCGCCCACGGCAACCATTTGGGATGGGTGACGGATTTTACGGGTCCAGGACATTTCAGAGACATGGATAAGGCCTTCAACGCCCTCTTCAAGCTCAATGAACGCGCCGTAGTCGGTCAGGCTGACCACCCGGCCTTCAATCTTGGAACCGGTGGGATATTTTTCAGCAGCTGTTGTCCAGGGATCGGGGGTCAGCTGTTTCATGCCCAGGGAAACCCGTTCCTTCTCAAAATCAAAGGAGAGAATTTTCACCTTGATCTGATCGCCGACAGAGAACAATTCCGAGGGATGTTTAACCCGTCCCCAGGAAATATCGGTAATATGCAGCAGTCCGTCAACACCGCCGAGATCGACAAAGACGCCGTATTCGGTAATGTTTTTGACAATACCTTCCATGACTTTGTCGTTTTCAATGGCAGAGAGTGTGGCACTGCGCATTTTCTCTCTTTCGGTTTCAAGCAATACACGGCGTGACAGAACAATGTTGTTTCGTTTCTTATTGTACTTGAGAATTTTAAAGGTATAAGTCTGGCCGACCATCTCATCCATATTGCGGATGGGCCGCAGATCCGCCTGGGATCCCGGCAGGAAGGCCTGAAGTCCGATATCAACGGAGAAGCCGCCTTTAACCCGGCTGGTGATGACACCTTCAATGGTACCGTCATCGTCGTAGATATCCTTGATGGCATCCCATACCTTAACCTTTTTGGCTTTGTCACGGGAGAGAAGAACAGTCTCTTCCTCTTCATCCCATACTTCAATCATTACCTCAAACTCGTCGCCGACGTTTACGCTGACATTGCCGTCCTCACCAATGAATTCATGAATTGAGATCTGCCCCTCGGATTTGTAACCCACATCAACAAGGACCGTTTCCCTGCCGACGGAGATCACTGTTCCGGTGACAACCTGTCCCTCTTCAAATTTACTAAGGCTGGAATCATAGATATCCAGCAATTCTTCCATGGTCTCTTCTCCGGTGAGTTGGATTTCGGACTCTTTTACCCCGTCTTGGGTCTCTAATTCTTGGTTTTGGGTCTCTAATTCTTGATTCATGTTTTGGTTTTCTTCAGCAATGTTGTTCATTAA
>JAKSBO010000620.1 GCA_022361095.1 Desulfobacterales bacterium
CTATGAAATATACCATAACAATCCCAAAGAACATCCAAAAGGGAGTCATATTGTTGACATTTGTATACCGGTAAAACCGTTATAATCAAAAAATCTATCTGGCCGCGCTCAATTTACGGGCGCGGCTTTCAATTAGTTCCGGGGAACGGCTCTAGGCCGGGCATCTCTATCGCCCCCGGCTCATCCCACAGCAATCAGTCATATGAAATTCGTTGACAATGTTAATTGACAACGATTAAATCGTTTGTTTTAATCTGCATACCTGACATGCGCTGTCGCCTTAAGGTTTTCCTAGATAAAACGCCTGGCGGGGCCATTTGCGGCAGAGGCGGATCATATCTTTTACCATGCAGGAACGTTACTTGTTGTCGTGTACGCAGTAAGTTGAATATATTTGGTCCAAAGAAAAATAAAGAAACGTCGAGATGTTCAAAAACAAAAGCATTGCCGGCACATATTTCATCAGCACCGCCATTATCTTATTCATGCTCTTTGCGACCCTGGGATATTTCTGGGTTTACCAGGAACAAAAAAAATTCCTTGCTGAGGCGAATAAACTTAGAGTCGATTTCATTGAATCGCAACGCCGGTGCATAAAAATTGAAGTGGAAAAAACCATTGAATATATTGCGTATAAAAAATCCAAAACAAATAAGCGGGTCAGACAACAAATTAAATCCAGGGTCAACGAAGCTCACGCATTGGCAACGCATATTTGCAATCTTTACACAGATAACCACAGTCCGGAAGAATTGGCGCATATGGCTAAAGAGGCATTGCGCGCCATGCGATATAATAACGGAAGAGGGTACTATTTTGCCACATCCCTGACCGGGACCGAAGAACTTTTGACGCACAGTCCCCAACCGAAAAACAAAGCGGCGAACAAAATACAGGATATCCGGGGCCAATATGTCATTAAAGAGATGATCCAGATCGCAAAAGAGAAGGGAGAGGGATTTTATGAATATTTCTGGACAAAGCCGGAAAAGGCAAGACGTGATTTCCCCAAAATCTCATTTGTCAAACGCTTTGAGCCACTGAACTGGTGTATAGGCACGGGTGAATACCTTGATGATATGGAAAAGGAGATCAAAAAAGAGGTCCTGGAAAGGATATCAAATGTCAAATTCGGAAAAGACGGATATATTTTTGTCTTCAAATATGACGGCACATATGTAAGTCATATTGACCCCCAATTTATCGGCAAAAACATGATCAATATCACAGATCCCAACGGTGTCAAAATCAACCGCAGGCTTTTGGAGGCGGCCACCGTCCCGGGAGGCGTCTATGTCAACTATGTGTGGAAAAAGCCAAGCTCAGGCATAGAAGCGCCGAAGCTGGGTTTTGCCAAATCCTTTGGGGCCTGGCAGTGGATTATCGGTACAGGCGTGTATATGGACGATGTTGAAAAAAACATTAATGAAAAACTTGAGGCTTATTTAACATGTGTCAAGGAACAAATCACGTTCATCCTATGCCTCTTCGCCCTTTCCATTTTAATTACCATTCTCATACTCCGTTATTTTTTGAGAAACATCAAAACAGGCATTAAAGTATTTGCAGAATTTTTTAAGAAAAGTGCTGTGACAAATGAAAAAATAAATCCCTTGGTAATCCCTTTTTCCGAATTCAGAACCCTGGCGGATCTGTCCAACAAAATGGTAGATGACCGCAAACGCACAGACAAGGCGCTTCGGGAAAGTGAAGAGCGATTCCGGAACTTATCCCATGCAACATTTGAAGGCATTGTTTTACATGATAAAGGAGTTATCATTGAGGCCAATGCGCAGTTTTATAAAATGTACGGCTATACCCGGCAAGAGCTGGCTGATAAAAATATTCTCCGTGTGTTAGTGACCCCTGATTCAGTGGTTAAAATGAAAAATAAGGTCGGTGCCAGGGACTTCGGACCCTACGAAGTAACATGCTTTAAAAAGGACGGAAGCACTTTCCCGGTCGAGATAAGGGTCAGACTCATGGGGTATCATGGACGAGAGGTCAGAATGGCTGCGATCAGAGACCTGTCTGATCAGAAAAAGGCCCAGGCACAAAAAAAAGAGCTTGAAGCCCGGCTTGGGCGTGCGGAAAAGATGGAGGCCATAGGCACCCTGGCAGGCGGTGTGGCACACGATCTTAACAATGTGCTGACCGGTCTTGTGAGCTACCCGGATTTATTACTGATGGATCTGCCCGAAGGCAGCAATTTGCGCAATCCCATTTTAACCATCCAGAATTCCGGAAAAAAGGCTGCCGCAATTGTTCAGGACTTGCTGACACTGGCAAGGAGGGGCGTAGCCGTCTCCAAAGTTATCAATTTAAACGATTTGATCAATGATTATCTTAAATCGCCGGAACATAACAAATTAAAATCATTTCACCCCAGGGCCGAGTTTAAGACCGATCTTCACCCGGATCTTTTAAACATCATGGGATCACCGGTCCATTTGTCCAAAACCATTATGAATCTGATCTCCAATGCCGTTGAGTCTATAGATGAGCAAGGGTTTGTCTCCATCTCCACGAAAAACCGCTACATTGATACATGCATAAAAGGCTATGACGAAGTTCGGGAAGGAGACTATGTTATTTTGAGTGTGACGGATTCCGGGTCTGGTATCAACGAAGGGGATCTGGAAAAAATTTTCGAGCCTTTTTATACCAAAAAAGCCATGGGAAGAAGTGGTACCGGCCTGGGTATGGCTGTGGTGTGGGGAACGGTAAAAGATCATGACGGTTACATCAATATTGAAAGCCAAAAGGGACAAGGAACAACATTCACACTCTTTTTTCCGGTTACACGGAAGGCCGTAGAAAAAGACGAAATTCTGTCAATTGATGATTACATGGGGAACGGCGAAAAAATCCTGGTTGTAGATGACGTTTCACAACAAATAGAGATCGCAACCGCCCTGCTGCAAAAATTGGGATACGACGTGGATGCCGTCCCAAGCGGAGAAGACGCCGTGGAATACATGAAAAACAATTTGGCAGACATCATCATTTTGGATATGATCATGGACCCGGGGATAGACGGCCTGGACACATTCAAACAGATTATTGCACTGAATCCGGGACAGCGGGCCATCATTGCCAGCGGATTTTCAGAAACGGACCGGATCAAAGAGGCCCAAAGGCTGGGTGCCGGAGAATACGTCAAAAAGCCCTATACATTGGAAAAAATCGGAATAGCCGTGAAAACAGAACTGGCTCGATAACGGATTAAATGCTATCTCTATTAATCTGACAACATCAACAGGAGACGATTATTTTCCGCCCAAAAAACAAAATATATGGGGCCATCATTCTGGCCGCGGTTGCCGGCATCGGCATCTATCTGTTGTTCGATCAACTGGGATTCAAATTCAAGGATCCTTTGAAACAGATTCAAAAACGCGGTACGATCCGCATGATCACGGCCAATACGGCCACATCCTATTACACGTACAGGGATTCTCCCATGGGATTTGAATATGACCTTGCCAAGGCGTTTGCAGATTATCTTGGGGTGGCCCTTGAAGTGATCGTTCCGGAGTGGAACACAATGTTTGACGTGCTCAATTCCGGGCAGGGAGATTTCATCGCCGCCGGTATCACCATAACGCAATCAAGGAAACGGATCGCTATATTTTCCGATCCCTACATGCCTGTGCAGCAAAAATTCATTCACCACAAACTGAAATTCGGCATAAAAAATCTTGAACAGATGGCAGGCAGGACCATTTATGTCAGAAAAGGCACCTCCTACCAGGAGCGATTAGAGGAACTCAAAGCCTCGGGGATTGATCTGGAAATTCAGCCGCTTGCCGATGTGTCCACCGAAGAATTCATCAAAATGGTTTCTGAGAAAAAAATAAAATATACCATCGCGGATTCAAACATTGCCCTGTTAAACCGCAGATACTACCCGGACATTATAATCGGGTTGTCTATTCAGGAAGAAGAAAATCTGGGATGGGCCGTGAAAAAAACCAATAAAGGTCTGCGGGACCGGATCAATGCGTTCCTTGAGACGGCGGAAGAGACCGGCCTCCTTGTTAGACTATATGAAAAGTATTACGGCAACGTGGAAATTTTCGACTATTTTGACTTAAAAAAATTCCACGAACGGATCAAAACACGGCTGCCCAAATACAAAAAGATGATTAAAACAGAATCTGAAAAATACGGATTTGACTGGCGGCTGATCGCAGCAATGGTCTACCAGGAATCCCATTTCAACGCCGGAGCCAAAAGCCGCACCGGGGTCCGGGGACTAATGCAGGTGACACAGGACACAGCCAAGCTGATGGGGATCAAAAACCGGCTGGATCCAAAACAGAGCGTGAAAGCCGGTGTCAAATTTTTCAACCTGATGTACAGGCGGTTTGACGATATTCCAGACCCGCGGCAAAAAAAACGCTTTGCCCTTGCCGCTTATAACGTGGGATACGGCCATGTCAGAGATGCCCAGGCCATTGCCGGGCAACAGGGCATGGATATCAATAAATGGGGATCACTGAAAAAAACCCTGCCCCTCCTGAGCAAACGCAAATACTATAAAAACACCCGGTATGGATATGCCCGGGGATGGGAACCGGTTCATTATGTAGAGCGGATCTTCACCTATTACGATATCCTCAGGCAAAAAAAGAAAAATAA
>JAKSBO010000118.1 GCA_022361095.1 Desulfobacterales bacterium
ATGGCGCAACCTGAATTTTGATCCCCGGCACTATATCCGCATCATGGAAAATGCCGCACCGGGCGGGGCTCCCACGGGCATGGCAAACTTGATAAACGACTTAAGTGAAACCTTTCCCCGTCTCATCCACGGCTATTTCAATCCACCCCGATAATACTATTGAAAAACCTTGCTCAATTTGATTTAATCCATAGCTTATTGTTATTTGATGGTATTTTAATCCGTTAAGGAGAAGGCTGCATGCAACCCGACATCAGCGGCATCATTATCATAGCCGGAAATTACGGCAGCGGCAAAAGTGAGACGGCTGTGAATCTGGCAGCCGCATCCCGGCGTGCGGGCAAAAGTGTCAAGATTACGGACCTGGATCTGGTCAACCCCTATTTCAGAAGCCGGGAGGCCAAAAAGCCCCTGGAGGATCTGGGTGTGGACGTGGTGCTGCCAAATAAAAAATACATGCATGCAGACCTGCCCATCTTGGCCCCGGCCGTGGCCGGTATGATTAAAAATCCGGCCCAATTGACCATTTTGGATGCAGGCGGTGATGATGCCGGGGTAAAGGTGCTTGCGGCCCTGGCTGACGTGCTTGAAAAAGGTGATGTCAAACTGCTCCAGGTGATCAACCCATTGCGCCCTGAAACCAGCGATGTTCAAGGGTGCCTTGGAATAAAGGCCAAAATTGAAGCGGCCGCAAAACTGCCTGTGACAGGCCTGATTTCCAATGCCAATCTTCTTGACGAGACCACGCCGCAAATGATTTATGACGGCTACACTCTGGTGCGCCGGGTATCCGAAGCCACCGGCCTTAATATTGAATTTATAACAGCGTCCACCAGGCTGTTGCCCCAACTGGACATGGAACGGATCTCTTGCCCGATCCTGACCATTGACCGGTTACTGGCTCCCCCCTGGGCACGCACTTAACACCAAGGAGTACTACTTACAATGGCCTATAAACACATTATTGATGTCGAAAGATGCAAAGGGTGCGGTCTTTGTGTGCATTTCTGCCCGAAAGACGTGCTTGAGATCTCCGATAAGGTTAATGCAAAAGGGCATTTCCCGGTCTTTCAGGCCAGACCGGAGGACTGCATTTATTGCGCCATCTGCTGCAACATGTGTCCGGATGTGGCGATTAATATAGTCGAAGAACAGAATGCATAATCATTTTTTTAAGGACATAAGGACAAAACACAATGGCTAAAGTCTTAATGAAAGGCAATGAAGCAATCGGCGAAGCCGCGATCAGGGCCGGCTGTCTGAACTATTTTGCATACCCGATTACGCCCCAGTCGGAAGTCGCCGAATATCTGAGCAAGCGCCTGCCCGAAGTGGGCGGCGTGTTCCTCCAGGGCGAAAGTGAAGTGGCCGTGGGTTATATGATTTTTGGCGCCTCGGGTGCCGGAGAACGTGTCATGACCACCTCATCATCTCCGGGTGTCAGCCTGATGAGTGAAGCAATTTCCTATATTGCTGCGGCTGAGTGCCCTGCCGTCTTTGTTAATATCGTGAGAGGCGGCCCGGGGCTAGGCGGAATTCTGCCCTCCCAGGGTGATTATTTCCAGGCAACCAAGGGCGGCGGCCACGGGGACTATCATCTGATGGTAATGGCTCCGGACGGTGTCCAGGAAGCCGTGGAGATGACCATGCAGGCGTTCTCCCTGGCAGAAAAATATAGAAATCCCGTCATGATCATGGGCGACGGCATGATCGGCCAGATGATGGAACCGGTGGAATTCCCCGATGATCTGAAAACCGAACCCAGCAATAAGGATGACTGGGCCACCAACGGTATGTCCACCCGGAAGAGCAAGAAGCCGAACCTGGTGAAATCTTTGTTCCTGGATCCGGCTGAATTGAACCAGCACAATAGGAACCTTAAAGCCAAATACGAACAGATGAAAAAGGAAGATGTTCAGTATGAGCTTTATAATACCGACGGAGACTATCAAATCCTGCTGGCAAGCTACGGCACCATGAGCCGTGTATGCCGCACCGCCATAGACATGCTCAAGGAAGAGGGCATTGAAGCGGCCATGTTCCGGCCCAAGACCATATTTCCCTTTCCTGAAAAACAAGTGCATGATGCCGCAGCCAAAGAGAGCTGCAAATGCGTTATCAGCATTGAGATGAGCATGTGTCAGATGGTGGAGGATGTCCAGCGTTCCGTTATGGGCAAAAAACCGGTGGAATTTTACGGTGAGTGCGGTGGTGAAATTCCGTCACCTGAAAAAATCATCGAAATCGTAAAAGAGCTGATCGGGTAACGCGCCGGTCAAGGAGAAAATAATGGGAAAAGCTTTTTATACGCCAGAGGCGTTAACAGACAATCACACCCACTATTGTCCCGGCTGCACCCACGGTATTGTCCACCGGCTGGTGGCCGAGACCATAGACGAACTGGGCATCCGGGAAAAGAGCGTCGGCGTAGCCCCTGTGGGATGCGCTGTCCTGATCTACAACTACTTTGACTGTGATTTCCAGGAGGCCGCCCACGGCAGGGCCCCTGCCATGGCAACCGGTATCAAGCGGGTGCGCCCGGATCTGATGGTATTCACCTACCAGGGAGACGGGGACCTTGCCAGTATCGGCATGGGTGAGATCATTCATGCTGCCAACCGGGGGGAGAAATTTACCGTTATCTTTATCAACAACGCCATTTACGGCATGACCGGCGGGCAGATGGCGCCCACTACGCTGATTCACCAGAGAACGGCAACGACTCCCCGCGGCCGTGACGCCTCCGGTGAAGGATTCCCGTTACGCGTCTCTGAGATGCTTGCTTTGCTGCCCGGCGTGTTTTCCGCTGAGCGCGTGTCTCTTCATTCGCCGCCTGAGATCATGAAAACGCGTAAGGCCATACGCGCGGCGCTGCTGCACCAGATAGAGGGGAAGGCGTTCAGCCTGGTCGAGATACTCTCTCCCTGTCCGACCTATTGGGGGTGTTCCCCGCAGGACGCGATGCGCTGGATTAGGGAGAAGATGTTAAAGGATTTCCCTCTGGGGAAACTCAAGTAAGATGATGGAGCGGATTATCATAGCCGGCGCCGGCGGACAGGGGATCATGGTGCTCGGCAAGGTGATTGCCGAGGCGGCGATGAAGGAGGGTAAATACACTACCTGGCTGCCCTCATACGGCGCCGAGGTTCGCGGAGGCACGGCGCACTGCATGGTGGTGGTCTCCGATAGGCCGATCGGGTCGCCGTACGTTGACCGGGCGGATACCCTGATTGTGATGAACGGGCCGTCGCTGTCGCGCTTCAGGCCGCGGCTGAAGAAAAAGGGAATGCTTATCGTAAACAGCTCGTTGATCGGGCCCCATCAGGAAGGATTGCGCGGCAGTAAGGGATATCCCCTTACCGAGGAAGCCGTCAGGCTCGGCAATATCCGCGTTGCGAATATGGTTGCTTTAGGGGTATACGTTATGTGCAGAAGGCTGATCGGTGAAACTACCATCTATCGGGTGGTCGAAGCGATTGCTCCCCCTGAGAAGAAGAGCCTGGTGAGGGTTAACAGGCAGGCACTCAGGCGGGGGATACAACTGGAAAGCGGTCCGTCAGTGAGGGGTCAGTAAAGATGATACGCGTACGTTTTGCTCCAAGTCCGACGGGAAACCTGCATATCGGCGGCGCCCGCACGGC
>JAKSBO010000125.1 GCA_022361095.1 Desulfobacterales bacterium
AACCTTGTCCCGGGTATCCCCCCGGGCCGATAAAATCAGCACAGGGATTTTTTCATCCTCCCGGCGAATGGTCCGGAGAATGGAAAACCCGTCAACCATTGGCAGCATAATATCCAGCACAATGAGATCCGGCTGCCAGGCACGCCATGTTTCGAGCCCCTCGATACCGTCGCCGGCCACCTTGGCCGCATACCCCTGGAGGGTAAGATTCAGTTTGATCCCTTCGGCAATATGGGATTCATCCTCTATGATCAGAACACGTTTTTTCTCAGCCGTTTCCATAATTCCTTATCTCTGACACTTGCAATGCTTGCCCGGGGAATGGTTAGAATAAATTTGGCGCCTCTGCCCTTACCTTCACTGGAAACCGAAGCCCGCCAGCCATGAATGGCCGCAATGCTTGATACAAGATACAACCCAAGGCCCGACCCCGTATTTGCCTGGTTACTGTTCCTGTCCCCCTGGTAAAATTTTCGAAAAATCTTTTTGGCGTCCTGTTTATCCACACCTATGCCGTTATCAATAAATTCAATGGTCATTTTCTGCAAGTAACTTTTAAATAAAATGGTGAGAGAAGGGGTACGGCTCTCATTATAACGGATGGCATTTGAAAAAATATTGGTCAGCAGAATATCCAGTAAAAAGAGATTTACCGGATACTCAAATCTGCCCCCGGACGGATTTTTAATGTTTACCTCAAGGTCCCTGAACAAAGAGGCATTTTTCCGGCAGAATTCCTTTAAAATGACCACAAGGCTTTCCCGGGTCACCCTTGATCCGAAATTCTGGCTCTCAATGCGTGCCAGGTTAAGAATCCGGTCAATATTCTCGGTGAGACGGTCAATATCTTTAAGCATATCCGTGCTGTATTTTTTTATATCCTCCGGTGCCATGGTGTGGCGGATAAACGTTTCAAGATACAGGCGAAGGGAGGTAACAGGGGTTTTAAGTTCATGGGTAAAATTATAGATAAAATTGTGCTGGAGCCGGAACAGGTTCACGGTTTTCTGGTAATAGATAAAGGCAAGAAAAATACCGGCCAGAACAACGAAGATCAACAGGCTTAAAACAAGTATCGTCATCCCGGTTTTGGACGGAAAAATGGCCTGGGGCGCAATGTTGAATTTGAGCATCACCACCTCCAGGGCCGAACGAATCTCCATGTACAAACTGACCGTAAGAACCAGAAATGTGGCCAGGGCGAAAAGGGAACAGGCAAAAATAAACACCGGGTGAAGATACCACCGGGAAGGGTTCAGAATCTGCATGGGGCAATCTTATTCAGTCTGGGATAACGGCCATGGGCCAACCTGATTTATCAATATCCAGGCTCAGCCGGCAACGAACTAAAAACAATGCAACAAGCTGTTACAACCTTGATGTAAAAAACCTTTACAACATTCAGGCAACAACAAAAAACAATTTTCTTTTAACACGCCATTATGCTCAGAATCAACATATGTTAATAAAATATTTACGTATCCATCCCAATTGCACTGCCAGAGCCGGTCAATCATACCTAGGCGTTAAAAACAGTTTACTATAGGCCGAATGTCTGATATAGTTTGGAAATTCAATATTTTAACAAACTCTGACACATCATAAAACAATCTCAAACTCAAAAAATGGGCCAAGAAAGCCTATGAATCCGAAGCAGTTCAAAATTCTACTTATCGAAAAGCCCATCGGCATTACGGATGCCGGGCCGAAGTGAAAAAGAGATTATAGGAGAGTTGTTCGGTTTTCCCATTACCGGCAAAGATAGAACAGAGCTCAATCTGCTGCACCCGGACGGTAAAATGCGGGTATCAGAGATGCGGGTGGCAGATACGCAATGGGAGTGCCCGGCATATATAGCCTCAGTTTACCTAAAAAGCCGGGGCAGATACCATTGACGGCCGATTGTTCGTACTTGAACTTATGGGTTTTCCGGTGATTTTTTACAGGATGACCCCTTTGAAAAATTTTAATTGAAGGACAATATCATGGTCAGCTACAAGCTCAAACTCTATATCACAGGCCACACAACAGCCTCCCGCCGGGCACTTGAAAATATCCGGCGAATCTGCAAAGAGCAACTTGCCGGCAAATACGACCTGCAGGTCATAGACGTACTCAAGGAGCCCCAACTGGCCGAAGCGGATAAAATCATTGCAACCCCAACCCTGGTTAAAAAACTGCCGGTACCCCTGCGAAAGATTATCGGCGATTTATCAAATACCGACAAAGTGATTTTGGGATTAGACCTGATTGAACCCTCCACTGAAAATAATCACCTGTGAAACAAGGTTTCCTAAAAAATAAGGAACGCATGATGCAAAAAGCAACACCCAAAGCACGACAGGCCCACCCCATTGTGGAAAAGATAAAAACCGGCATCCGGGGGTTTGACCATATTTCAGAAGGCGGAATTCCCAAAGGTCGAACCACCCTTGTCACCGGGAGTTCCGGAAGCTGTAAAACCATTTTGGGGATTGAATTTCTAAAAAACGGCATCGAACAGCTTGAAGAGCCTGGGGTCTTTGTCACCTTTGAAGAGGCACCCCGGGATATCAACAGAAATATCAAATCATTCGGCTGCGGCCTTGACACCTATGAGTCAGAGCAAAAATTTGCCTTTGTGGATGTGTCGCCTGATCCTGACGAGCAGATTGAGGTTGTGGGACAGTTTGACCTGTCCGCCCTGATGGTCCGGATAGAACATGCCGTGGCCAAGGTCCGGGCCAAACGCGTGGTCATTGATTCTGTGGGCGCACTGTTCTCCCGGTTCAATGATACCAACCTGGTCAGGCGGGAACTGTTCCGGATTACTTCGGGATTAAAAAGAATGAATGTCACCACCATGATCACCTCTGAAAGAACCGACGAGTACGGCGAGGCATCACGGTTCCAGGTAGAAGAGTATGTGGCGGACAATGTGATCATCCTTCGCCATGTTCTGGATGAAGAGAAACGGCGCAGAACCATTGAAATTCTCAAGTTCAGAGGCGCCGTTCACCAGAACGGGGAATTCCCCTTTACCATTTCAGATAAAGGGCTGGAGGTGCTGCCCCTGTCTCCCATCACCCTGGAAATGCCGTCGCCCCAAAAACGTATCAGCTCGGGAAACAAAGACCTGGACGACATGTGCGGCGGCGGATTTTTCCGGGATTCGATCCTGTTGGCCACCGGGGCCGCAGGCACCGGCAAAACACTGCTGTCCACGACCTTTATCAACCAAGGCTGCAAAAAAAAAGAAAAAGGCCTTGTCTTTGCATTTGAAGAGTCCAGATCCCAGATGGGCAGACATGCCGAAGGCTGGGGGATTGATTTGCGTCCGGCTGAAGAAGAAGGCTTACTGAAAATTGTGTCTACCTATCCTGAAAGTTCAAGCCTGCCCGACCACCTGCTGAGAATCGAGCGTGAGGTTGATATGTTCAAACCGGCCCGGATCAGTATAGACAGCCTCTCCGCACTGGAGCGGGTATCCGCGGGCAAAGCCTTTCGCGAATTTGTCACCGGCCTGACCTCCTTTATAAAAGACCGGCAGATTGCAGGGCTTTTTACCACTACGGCCACCGATCCTCCGGGCGGCCCTTCCATTTCGGAACATCATATTTCCGACATCACCGACGCTGTTATCCTGCTGCGGTATGTTGAGCTGACGGGAGAGCTGCGCCGGGGAATCACGGTATTGAAAATGCGAGACGCTTTGCCTGAAAAAACGTTCAGAGAATACACCATTGACAATGCAGGGCTCCACATCGGCGAGGCCTTCCAAAACGTCAACGGCATTCTGGCAGGCGCGCCGCATCAGTACCCGGCATCGGAAAGAAACATCATCGACACACTGTTTGAATAACAGCCATGTGCCGCCTGGCCTGTCCGGTACGTTCATATCAACTGCCCTGGACCGGCCGCTAAGTTCATCCACTCCGGAAAAAGAAGAGACGCTTTTATGGACACGCCTTTTGATTCTTATAAAGATATTGTTGAAAACAGTGCGGACGGCATTTTGGTGCTTGATCCCGAGGGGATTATTTTGTATTGCAACCCGGCAGCAAAGCAGTTTTTCAGGTCTTCAGGACAGCCCCCTGAAGGGCAGTTGTTCGGGTTTCCCGTGGTTACAAAAGAGTTCACGGAACTTGAGATGGTCTCAGCCAAAGGTGATGTGGTCAGCTTTGAAATGCGGGTGGCCCAGACCACCTGGAAAGAACAACAGGCCTTTATTGCCTCTTTAAGAGACATTACCAGGAGAAAAAAGAGTGAAAATGATCTCAAAGAGGTCCGGATGCAGTGGGAGATGACCTTTAATGCCATTGAAGATGTCATCACCATTCTGGATCTTTCCAAACGCATCGTCCTGGCAAATGAGAGTGTTACCTCCCTGGTGGATAAAACACCCGCAGAAATGGCCGGCCGGCCCTGTTCCGATTTGTTCGGCGGTATTGAGGCGCAGTGTTCCCAATGCCCGTTTGATACAACCCTTGCAGATAACAAACGGCATACCGTTGAGATCACCTTACCCCACACCCAAAAAATCTACCGGGTAACCACCTTTCCCAAAACGGATCAAACCGGGCAATTAACCGGCGTTGTACATATAACCAAGGATATCACGGAGCAAAAAGCCCTTGGAAGACAACTCAGGCAGGCCCAGAAAAT
>JAKSBO010001020.1 GCA_022361095.1 Desulfobacterales bacterium
ACTCTACCAACAGATCATACAGATCAACCGGATGCCGAATGATGCTGAAAAACAGGCCCGGGTAAAGGCCTTTTTTGACTCTTTGAACAGTATGACAATGCCCGATTCCTTTAACTGGGCAAGCCAGGTATTTGAAGGCATTCATGTGGCCCGGACGCCTGATAAAACCGCTTTGGTGTATCAAGATCTGAACACCCTTGAATCCAGCCGATTTTCTTATCGCGATCTGTCATGCCGGGCCAACAGGCTGATCAATTTCCTGGCGGACCAGGGTGTTGGCATGAAAGACAATATGTATATGATGGTACCCCTGTGCCCTGAAATATGGTTTGCAAGTCTTGCCTGCATCAAGGCTGGTATTGTCAGTGTTCCCACGGCCACCACCATGACGGCAAGGGAACTGGAATTCCGGTTTGAAACGTATCAACCGGATGTGATTCTGACAGACATGGCCAATGTTGATATTATTGAAAACGTTATCCGGAAGACCGGGATCACCCCCAAGGTAAAACTGGTGCTTGGAAATGCACCGGGCTGGACCGCCTACGACCAGGTTGAAAATGCATCCGACAAGGCAGATGCCGCAGACACGGCATCTGATGATATTTTATTCTGCTTTTTTACCTCCGGAACCACCGGTCAGCCCAAACGGGTGGGGCATACGGCAGTCTCCTATCCTGTGGGTCATCTGTCAACCACAGCCATGATAGGACTTGAACCCGATGATATCCATCATAATCTCAGTGCCCCCGGATGGGGCAAATGGATCTGGTCCTCTTTTTTTGTTCCCTTTAATGTTGGGGCCACAGTAGCCACCTTCCAGTTTAAATCCCTGGATGCAAATGTTTACCTCAACGCTGTGGCAAAACAAAAAGTCACAACCCTTTGTGCCCCGCCTACGGCCTGGCGCATGTTTGTAAATGCCGAAACAGCCGACATAGACCTCTCCTGCCTGCGCCAATCCGTGTCTGCCGGAGAACCATTAAATCCTGAAGTTATTACACGCTGGCATGCGGTTACCGGCACACATATCCGGGATTTTTACGGACAAACAGAATCCACGGCCATGATCGGCAACCCACCGTGGATGGCTGAAAAAATGCGGGCAGGTTCTTTTGGCGTGCCCTCTTCCATGTATGATGTGGCCCTGGCTGATGATGAAGGCAATGAAATCACACAGCCGGATCAGGAGGGGCACATTGTCGTAAAAATAAACAAACGGGCACCGGTGGGGCTTTTTAAAGCGTATATCGGCAATCCGGAAAAAATGAAGGCCGTATTTGTGAACCAGTACTATTACACCGGGGACAGGGCGTTCTTTGATGCCGATGGTTTCTGGTGGTTTGTGGGGAGGGCCGATGATGTCATTAAATCAAGTGATTACCGCATCGGACCCTTTGAGGTGGAAAGCGCCCTTTTAGAACACCCTGCCGTGGACGAGGCTGCGGTTGTCGGAAGCCCTGACCCCAAAAGATATCAACTGGTAAAAGCCTATGTCGTGCTCAGTCCGGGAGAAACCGGCAGCAGAAAACTGGCCCTGTCGTTATTCAAGCACACCATGAATATTCTGGCCAAATTTAAGATGCCAAGGATCATTGAGTTTGTTGATAACGTGCCCAAAACCATTTCCGGAAAAATTCGCCGTATTGACTTACGGGAAACTGAAGGCGATTGTAAGGGGAGCCAAGGCATTGAAGAAACGCCCG
>JAKSBO010001049.1 GCA_022361095.1 Desulfobacterales bacterium
AAAGATCACGCGCAAGGTCATTGAAAATTGCCCTACTCTTGAGGTCATCGGCCAGCCGGGCGCCGGGGTGGATAATATTGATGTGGATGCATGCACTGAAAACGGTATCCAGGTGGTTCACGCCCCCTTTGGTAATGCCGTTTCCGTGGCCGAACATACCATGATGTTTATCCTGGCGCTCAGTCGCAATCTTACGGTGTGGGATACCAGGGTGCGCCGGCAAGACTGGCGCTTGAGGGATACATTTTTGCCCATGGAAATCAAGGGAAAAAATCTGTTCGTCATCGGACTTGGACACAGCGGCCGGGAGGTGGCACGGCTTGCCAAGGCCTTTAATATGAATGTTATGGGGCTTGGCCGGGCATCAGCGGCGCAAATGGCGGCCAGGGGGATGGAAAAAATGCCAAGCCTTAGTACAGGGCTGACAAAAGCGGATTTTGTTACCCTCCATGTCCCCCTGACTTCCGAAACCCGCCACATGATCTCCAGCAACGAATTGGCCTGCATGAAGAAAAGTGCCTTTTTGATTAATGTGAGCCGGGGTGCGGTGGTTGACCCACAGGCCTTATATGAAGCCCTGGGCCGCCGGTCCATTGCCGGTGCCGCCCTGGATGTCATGGACCCGGAACCCCCCGGCCCCAACCACCCGTTGCTGGGCCTGGATAATGTTGTTTTCACCCCGCACCTGGCCGGTGATACCCGGGAAGCCAAATCCCGCTGCGTTATGACCATGGTTAAAGAGGTTGACAAAGTGCTGCGCGGCGAGCGGCCGCAATACATTAAAAACCAGGAGGTACTCCCTGCGGAAACCGGTGCTGATGATCCCGCATAATCTTTGATAAATTCAGGACCGGCACCTTCTCATAAAGAAATGCGCCAATTGTTGTCACAACACAATTGGCGCATTTCTTTATAACAGCCACGGGCTGACCTGACATATCATCTGCCAGGCTCAGCCCACAACAAAGTTTTAAAAATCTTATTAAGTTACACAGACTTTCTTATAAACAGCCATGGGCCGACCTGACATATCAACACCTGCCAGGCTTAGCCCACAATAAATATTTTAAGATCTTGGCAGTTTATCCAGCCTATAGATAGACAGGCTGCCAGCGCATATTTTCAATCAGCTCAAACAATCTGGCTTCATCGCCCTGGTGCTTGAATTCTGAAAACGCACAATCATTGCGTGCCACCCCTGCTTTAATGGCTTCAGCCCCCACCCGTTTTGCCACTTCAAGGGATACCTCGGCAAGCTGGTCCAAGGGCGGACATAAAATGCCGTCCTGAATATCCGCTTCACTGACAAATTCGGCCACGGCATGGGCAGCGGCCGAAAAGAACTCCGGCAGCACTTCAGAGGCACCCGATGCAACAATCCCAAGCCCCACGCCCGGAAAGACAAAGGCATTGTTCATCTGGCCGATGCGGTATGATTTGCCGTTGTGGACGACATCGTCAAAAGGGGAGCCTGTTGCCACAAGGGCCCTTCCCTCGGTCCATGCATAGATGTCGTCCGGCCGGGCTTCGGAATTGCTTGTGGGGTTGCTTAAAGGCAGCACCACGGGGCGCAGGGTATTTTGGCCCACGGCATTGACAACCTGTTGTGTAAAGCAGCCGTTTTGGCCGGATGTGCCGATAAGTACCGTTATCTTTTCATGTTTAATCACATTCAACAGGGTGTTGTCCCCTTTGGATTTTATCCAGGGCAGCGCAGACCGATCTTTGGCAAAGGCCTTTTTATAAGGTTCAAGGTCCCTGTCACCGGTGACAACCCCCTTGGAATCCATGGTGAAAATCCGGGCCGTGGCCGAAGATTCATCCATGCCCTGCGCCATAAGTTCCGTCCGGATCTGTTCGGCAATGCCCACGCCGCCGGCACCCGCACCATTGACCAGGTATACCTGGTCACTCATTTTTTCATTCTTGACTTTCATGGCGGCAAGGATACCGGCCAGGGTAATGGAACCGGTTCCCTGGATATCATCATTAAAGGAGATGACCTGGTTTATATATTTATCCCGGACGGAAAAGGCGTTTTGTTTGGAGAAATCTTCCCACTGGCATAGGGCGTGGGGGAACACTTTTTTAAAGGCGGTCACGAATTTTTCAACGAACCGGTCGTAGTCGCCGCCGGTCAGCCTTCGTTCCCGCCAGCCCAGGTAGTTGGGATCATCCAGCAGCTCCTGGTTGTCCGTGCCCAAATCAAGGGAGATGGGCAGACAATGCCAGGGGGCAATGCCGGCACCCTGGGTGTAAAGCATGAGTTTGCCTAGGCAAATGGGGATACCGCCTGCGCCCTGGTCTCCGATGCCAAGAATCCCCTGGTTGTCCGTAACCACGGCCACCCGGATGTCTTTGTCCGTATAATGTGCAAGAATAAATTCGGCATCATCGATATTTCGGGGACAAAAATGAATCCCGTTGGCCCTTCGGAACATGGCAGAATACCGCTGGCAGGCAAACCCCACTGTGGGGGTGTAAATAATGGGCAGAAAACGGGTAACATCCGAGGCGATTACCGCATGGGCCAGCACCACGTTTCTGTCAAAAAGGCTTCTTATATAAATATATTTTTCAATATCAGTCTCTTTATTTTCTACAATTTTCAAACTGCTTTTCACCTGCTCTTCAAGGGTTTTGACCCGTGGGGGCAGATAGCCGAATAGTTTTAGCTTCCTGCGGTCTTCCAGTGTAAAGGCGGTCCCTTTGCATATGTTGTTGAATAAAAGGATGTCAAATCCTCTCAGGTTAATGGCAACGCCGTTTGTTTCTCCATACTTGCCGTACTCAAACTCGTAATGATTAATTTCCATGGTTGGCTCTTTTGGCATTTAAAATATTTACACAAATCATAACACAGAGAACCCGGCATAAAAATCACGCCGGGTTCTGACATCTTTATTGCTTACTTTTTATAAGAAAGTCTGGGTAAGTTACCAAGATCTTTCAAACTTTGTTGTGGGCTGTGCCTGGCCGCTGATATGTCAGGTCGGCCCACGGCTGTTTTATAAAATCTGGCTCAGGAACAGCTTGGCCCGTTCATTTTTAGTGTGATTAAAAAATTCATCCGGTGTTCCCTGTTCAACAATGGCGCCATGATCCATGAAGATGATTCTGTCCGCAACTTCCCTTGCAAACCCCATTTCATGGGTGACAACAACCATTGTCATCCCCTCTTCGGCAAGTTTTGTCATAACATCAAGCACTTCACCGATCATTTCAGGGTCAAGGGCTGAGGTGGGTTCGTCAAAGAGCATTATTTTCGGGGTCATGGCCAGGGCTCTTGCAATGGCAACGCGCTGCTGCTGACCACCGGAAAGTTTTCCCGGATATTCATTGGCTTTTTCAAGAATACCGACTTTTTCAAGCAACTTTGTCGAGATCCCGGTGGCTTGTTCAACGGTTCGCTTTCTGACAACAACCTGGGCAAGGTTCAGGTTTTCCATAACCGTTTTGTGGGGAAAGACATTAAAGGACTGGAAAACCATGCCGACCTCTTCACGAACCTTGTTGATATCGGTGCCTGCATCGTAAATATCAACACCATCAATGATAATGTTACCCGTATCAATGGTTTCAAGCTGATTGATCGATCTTAAAAGCGTACTTTTACCCGAGCCGCTTGGTCCAAGGATCACGACTTTCTCACCATCATGAACGTCCAGTGAAACACTGTCCAATGCTTTTAAATCACCGTAAAATTTACTGACATTTTCTATCTGTACAAGGGGTTTGCTATTCATCGTCACTTATCTTATCCTCCATAATGCCCACAAGTTTTGACAGGATCAATGTGATTACAAGGTAGATAAGGGCTACCATTGTGTATGTTTCAAAATAATCAAATGATTCGGACGCGTATTCTCTCCCCCGCCTTAAAAGATCGGAGACT
>JAKSBO010000954.1 GCA_022361095.1 Desulfobacterales bacterium
ATCTGTCAATTTACCGGGCTTTAAAAGAATTTTATCCGGAATACCGATTTTTCCAACATCGTGCATGGGAGCGGCATATCCGATAGCTTCCACATCCCTGTCAGGCCAGCCGATTTTCTCGGCCATCAGCAGGCAATATTTGCCAATGCGCACAATATGATCCCCGGTATCTTCATCCTTGAATTCAGAAGCCATAACCAGACGGTGGATAGAGTCAATATAGGCTTTTTTCAGTTCCTCATGGGTTCTCCTGGCTTCCTGGCGAAGCCGTCTCTCCCGGAGTACCCGGTTGATCCGCAATACCAGTTCCTGCAGGGAAAACGGCTTCTCAACAAAGTCGCTGCCCCCGATTTGAATTACCTCTTCGTATCGATAATGTTTTAACTTTCCGGTCATGATAATGATATCGGACTGATATCTTTCCAGTATCCTTTTGGACAACTCAATCCCGTCCATCCCGGGCATATCAATGTCGGAAATCACTACATCGTACTGGTCCATAGCCAGCGCCGACAATGCATCCTGGGCATTTTCCGAGACCCTGCACTGAAATCCTGCTTTGTGCAGGGCAATTTCGAACATCGTACGGATCTGCTCATCATCATCTACGATTAAAATACTGGCCGGCTGGATATTTTTCATGGGTTGTATCATATGGGTGCAATCCAATCATTTAGATATTTTGAAAACAGTAAAATGGCTTCCATTTTATCCCCGTTTGAATACGTTGCGGTTTTCCCAAACCTAGTAACATCAAAAAAGAAATAGTATAATGGAAGCCATAAGCATAACCCAGACTAGAATATGACCATTGGCCGAATAAGACAACCCCTGTCTGAAAAAATGGAGGAAAATTACTGTATCGTTGATCAAATTTTTTCAGATAAATTAGTAATACTGACCGTTTTTGAGTAACACCGCCTTTTTCCGGTGATGCAAGAGGATAACGCCGAAATTCTTTTGCCCGCAATACAAAAAGGCCCCCAGCAAAACGCTGGGAGCCTCATATTTTTAAGTGGCGTCCCCAAGGGGATTCGAACCCCTGTCGCAGGCGTGAAAGGCCTGTGTCCTGGACCGGGCTAGACGATGGGGACACTTAAATTTTGACGCTTTTAAATTGGTGGGCCGTGCTGGGCTCGAACCAGCGACTCTCTGCTTAAAAGGCAGATACTCTACCAACTGAGTTAACGGCCCGTGGGCTGCGTCAAAAACAGGGGTAATCTATAGGTTATTATTCTTATTGTCAACCACTTTTTTAATTTGGATCATTTTTTATCCACAAGTTGTGCAAGCGCACTGGCGACATCCTCAAAAACAGGTGCCCACACTTTGGGAGAAGGTTGCCTGAACAGCCGCATAGTTGGATACCAGGGACTATCATGGCGATCCAGCAGCCAACGGAAATCCGGTGCAAAGGGAAGAAGCGTCCAGACAGGCTTTCCCAACGCACCAGCCAGATGGGCCACCGAAGTGTCAACCGATATTATAAGATCCAAATTATCCATAATGGCCGCAGTATCGGCAAAATCTGAAATTTCAGGTCCCAGATCCTTTTCAAAAAATGTTGAGGTGTCCATATCGGTCCATTTTTCATGTTTTTCTTTTTGAAGGCTGTAAAAACTAACCCCTTTGATCTTACCAAGGGGTTGAAACCAGCTTAAAGGAACAGACCGGTTGCCGTCATTTTTATGCAACGGACGGCCGGCCCAGACAAGGCCGACTTTAAACGTCTCATTTTTGGGCAGCCTGTTTTTCCAAATCCGGCAAAGTCCGGGATCGGCGGTCAGGTAGGGAATTTGGTTGGGAATGGTTTCTATTTTTGTTTTCAATATATGCGGCAAAGATAGAAGCGGAACGTGGAAATCAAACCGGTCCACGGGCCGGGTGTCCACATCTTTCAACCCGACAAGAAGCCGGTCATATACCCGGTTTTCCGCCACCAGCCGGGTCATGGACGGACCGGTTTCAAAAACCACCCGGGCCCCCAGATTCCGGAGCATGGGAAGATAACGGATGAATTGCAGGGTATCGCCCAGCCCCTGCTCCTCATAAACAAACAAGATTTTTCCCTTTACATCCTCACCCCGCCAGGCCGTGCCATGGGCAAAGGCTCGGTTTTGGGTCGTTGGACGGCGCCATCGCCACTCATATTCGGGCCATCCGTTCTGAAAATTCCCCTTTGACAGCCAAATCAGTGCACGATTCCAGTGTGCGCCAACCATGTCGGGATAAAAGGAAAGCGCTTTTTCAACGGCGGCAAGGGCCCTGTCGTTGTCTCCCATTGCCCTGAAAATTTCGCACTGGTTATTATGGGCTTCAGCATATTCCGGATCCAGCGCCAGAGACTTTTCAACAAACGCAAGGGCCTTATCCAGATCGCCAAGATTAAGATACGCCACAGCAATATTATTATGGGCCATTTTATGCCCGGGACTTATTCTGACAGCCATTTCATACCATTTAACCGCTTCCCAGTATTGTTCCTGATGCTGAAAAACATTGCCCATGTTATTAAAACACCCGGCATTTGACGGCATCAATTCTATGGCTTTTTTAAGATAAACAATGGCTGCATCATAGTTCCCGGCATTGTAGGCCAGCACCCCCATAAAATGAATTGCATCGGGATGATCAGGCTCCTGATCAAGCACCTGAAGATAGATCTGCTCGGCCTTTTGTAAGTTGCCTGCGGTGTGGCAGGCAACTGCTTCTTTAAGCAATTCAAGCACGGACATTCTCTTCTCCTGAATCATTCGGTGAAATATTGCCGGCCAACCATGGCAGTTTTATAAGAAAGCCTGGTTAAGTCGCTTCAGATTTTTAACCCTTTATGGTGTGCTAAGCCCGGCCGTTGATATGTCAGATCGGCCCGCGGCTGTTATTTGAAATCTCCCCAATCCAGAAACCGGCCAGCCTTAAGGTCTTTTGTAAATCTTTTGTTTGCGATTACATCGGCCATATCCGGAGGCATGCCGGTACCCGGCCGGGCATAATCAATGATAGAATCGTCAATGGCCTGATCTTTCTTTACATCTTTTTTCAAGACAATGCTTCTTCTTCCCCCCATGCCCCGGTTTCGTTCTTCGGTGCCAAGCCGCCTGCGGGGTGTACCTAACGCTGTTTCCAGGTTGCGAATAGAGGCCACAAAGGCGTTCATTTCATCGGGTTCAATGGAAAACAAATGTTCCACACTTGGGGTTGTCCGGTCCAGAGTAATGGTCTTTTCAACCATATTTGCGCCCAGGGCAACGGCTGCAATATCCATCTCCCACCCTGGTGTATGATCAGAAAACGCCGCAGGACACCCGAACATCTGTTTCAGGGTTGGAATCATCTTCAGGTTGATGCTCTCAAACCGGGCAGGATACCCCGAAGGACAATTGTGAATAATCACATTCTCATTTCCGGTGCCAAGCACCTCATCAAAGGCGCGTTCCACTTCACCAATGGTTGCATTGCCCGTATCAAGCTGAATCACCGCACCTGTCCCCGCGCAATACCGTATAAACGGCAGGTGGTTGATATCCCCTGAACAGATCTTAATGGTGGGCGAACCGATCTGCATTAAAAAATCAACCTCGTCTTCGAACATCGCTGTTGAAAAAAAAATAATCCCTAGATCATCGCAATATTTTTTTACCTGCCGCCACTGGTCAAAGGTCAGACACCGCCGGACCAGAATATCATACAGCGGCTCTGTCTTCTCTATTCGCTCGCCTGTGTCTTTATCCAACAAAATCTCATAGGAGAACATCTGGGTTTTATCCGGCACCAAACGATCCGGGTCAAGGATCTGGAATTTAACGGCATCGGCCCCGGCTTGAGCGGCGCAGCGAACCAGGCGCTTTGCCGATGCCAGACCGTCATGGGTGGGACCGGCCTCAAATACAATAAAAACAGGGCATCCGTCCCCAATGGATCTGTTTCCCAACTGCATGTTCATATGATTCGCTATCCGCAATAAAAATTTTTGATTTAGAAAATATCCACTCACTATTTGTAGCTGATCTGCCCGAACAGAACAATAAAATTTAAAAAAGAACAAACACTTGCCTTGAAATAAAAACACGAAATAGGGCATGATGGTTTATATCGAAGTAACAATAAGCTGCTAAGTTACTTTCATGTTTTGTTGCGGGCGAGCCTGGGTGCTGATAGATTAGGCCAGTCCATGGCCGTTAATCAAACAATAGGTTCACATTCTCCCATAGTGTAAAGCAAACAGGGGACAATGACCGGTATATATCAAATTTCAACCCAGGCATGAAAAGGCATAACCCATGAACAAACCCAATGAAATCCGTATTAAATCAAATTCATCATCCAGTGAAAAAAAAAGGAGAGAGGCATTTTACCGGCAATTTACGCAATGCCCCATTCCCCAGGACGAACTGCTTAGGAACCTAAACCTGTTCATAAACCGGCAGACAATCTCACGCATGCTGTTTTTTCATGAATTGTACAAAAAAATTGTACCGGTGCACGGCATTATTATTGAATTTGGTGTCAGATGGGGCGCAGATTTAACACTGCTGGCCTCGTTAAGAGGTATATATGAGCCTTACAATTACAATCGCAAAATCGTAGGATTTGACACGTTTTCAGGATTCCCTTGTGTTTCCGACAAAGATGGGGATGATGAAATTGCAAGCCCGGGTGCCTACGGCGTCACGCCTGATTATGATGCATACCTGGAAACGGTTTTGTCCTACCATGAAACGGAAAGCCCCATAAGCCATATTAAAAAATATGAACTTGTCAAAGGAGACGCAACACAAACCCTGGGAAAATACCTGGCGGACCATCCGGAAACAATCATTGCCCTGGCCTATTTTGATTTTGATCTTTACGAACCTACAAAAAAATGCCTGGAGCTGATTCGGCCCCACCTGACCAAGGGCAGCGTTGTTGGCTTTGATGAACTCAACTGCCCTGATTTTCCAGGCGAAACCCAGGCAGTTAAGGATGTCTTCGGCCTGGATCAATATGCCATACGCAGGTTGCCATCAAATCCAAACCCGTCATTTATCGTAATTGAATAACGGCCATGGGCCGATCTGGCCTGTCGGCACCCAGGCTCAACCCAAAACAACGTTTGAAAAATCTGAGCAACTTACCCAGACTCTCTTATCAACCTGTCAGGCCTGCTCTAATTTTTCGATCAGGCTCAATGTCAATTCATCAAGGGTGTCTATGGTAAAATGCGCCTCATATTCCGGGCCTAGTTCCAGACCGGAAAACATCCCCTGCCGGATACGAATGGTTTTAAACCCCAGCTTTTTGATATTAGTAAAATCCTTTTGGGGGTTATCTGCGATGTAGGCAATCTTTTCGGAGATTGTATTTTCTATTTGCGCAATCCTGTTAAAACAATAGGCGGACGGTTTGGCGTTTCTCTTGCCATATTCATGGGTGATGAAAATCTTTTTCATCAGAGGGGTTAGACCCAGCGCCTTGATTTTATTGCGTTGAACAATTTTGTTGCCGTCCGTTACAATATATTTATTAAAATGTTTAAACCTGTCCAGGCATCGAACAGCATCGGGATTCAGCTTGATATCAGGATGGTGCAGGCGATATACAGAGAGACATTTTCGAACGGCAGACCGTGAAAACACGCTATATGCCTTAAGTAATTTATCAAAAACCTCTCCTCTGCCGTTGGCTTCAAGTTCATAATGCATGATATCCAGAGCGGATTCAGGGTTAAAGCCGTATGTTTCATTTACATATTCAGCGACCTTTAAAAAGCCGCTGTTCACAAAGGACTGTTCTTCATAAAGCGTATCGTCAAGGTCGAATGTCAATATCATGGCGCTATAATGATCTTATCTTTTGGGTATCGGACCTGCTTAATTTTTTTATCTTTATCAAAAACAAAGGGATAATGGGTTATATCTGTCCCGCGGGCTTCAAGAAGAAACCAGAAAAAACTATCCAGCCCGGCAAAAACACTCAATGTCGATGCGCCCCCAAAACGTGGATTGCATTCAATAATATGAAAATCTCCTTCGGCATCTTGAATAACTTGGAGCATGATATGTCCGTAAATATCAAACGACCGTACAAACCGGCCACAAAGCGGTTCAAGGCGTTTGTCATAAAATGAAGTTGTGACCCGGGCCTCCCCATTGACCACCTCATCCCTGGTCCGCATGACCATTCCTTTTATCACCCCGTCTTTGGCAACATAAAGATCTACACTTATTTCCACACCACTGATAAACGGCTGATAAACCGGGTCTGACAATGTTTTTGCATGGCCCTCAGCCTGGCTCATGGTTAAATTTATGCCAATTCCATTACTTGCCGCCCCAAACCGTTCTTTGACGACAAATGAATCCCCCTGGACCTCTTCGGGCGTTAAAAAGGTGGGAATAGCAGGTAATCCGTATTTTTTTAAACAGGCATAAAAACAAAGCTTGTCCATGCAATTCTCCACGGTTTGCAGCCCGGAAATCATTACGTGAATATTATTTCTTTCAAGAGACTGCTTTAATTTTGAAAAATAGGCCAGTTCTCCATCACGGGTGGGGATAATGGCACCAATGTTTTCTTCTTTACAGTAAGCAATCAAATGTTCCGGTGACAAGCGGTCAATGGGCGGCATCTGCCAAAATCCATCGGCAAAATATGAAGCCAGACACTGATCGCTTATATCTGCAGCAATGACCTTCCTAGGATCTGC
>JAKSBO010000137.1 GCA_022361095.1 Desulfobacterales bacterium
AAATGCATAGTCCTATATCCTATATTACAGGAGAATGGGAGTTTCCATAGGTAAAAATGTTTTCATTAGTCAGGCCGCGAAAATTGATACGGCATATAGAAACAGTATTATTATTGAAGATAACTGCTATATAACCTACGGCCCATGACCACTCGGTATATCGCAGAGTCCCTTTTAATAAGGACGATGGTAGAAGAATCGTCCATTTAAAAAAAATGTGTTTATTGGCAATGGTGCCCAAGTACTAAGAAACGTTACTGTCGGTGAAAATTCTATAGTGGCAGCTAGAGCAATCGTATCACGAGATGTACCTCCAAATACCATCGTTGACGGCAACCCTGCTGTTACTATAAAAGAATTTATACCGATCAAAAAATAGCTCATGAAAATACTCATTGTAAATCGAAACTATTTTATTTCCGGCGGTCCTGAAAAGTACATGTTTTCATTGATGAAAAACATGCCCGAACATGACTTTATTCCTTTTTGCCTTGATTTTTTCAAAAATGAAAAAACACCTTACCAGAATTATTTCCTGAAGCCCCCTGGCGGTCCGGACAATGTTTATTTTAATCAGTTTAAAATGTCCCTCTTTCAAAAAATCGGTTATGGGCTGAATATGATTTATTCGTTCGATGCCCGACGTCAAATAGAAAAATTATTAAAAGAGGCAAAACCTGATGTCGCACTGTTTCTGAATGCAGTATATTTTACAGACAGTATTATTGATGCCTGTAAAAAGTACAATGTTCCTGTTATCTGCCGAATGTCCGATTTTAATAAAATTTGCGCCAACTATCTTCTTTACCGTGATGGGGATGTTTGTGAAGATTGCCTTGAAAAAGGTTTATGGCGTATCTTTGCAAATCGGTGTGGTGGATACCAACGGTCATTAAGTGCGGCTGCGATTAAGTTTACAAGCATGTGCCTGTCAAAGTACCGGAAGAGTAATGATTATGTAAGCTTTTTTATAACACCGTCCCAGTTTACCAGACAGAAAATGATACAGGGTGGGTTTGACCCAGAAAAAATAGTGCATGTTCCCACTTTCACAAAAGTTTCCCAGGATATCCCTGACGTTGAGTCTGACCAAAAAACTATTTTGTATGTTGGCAGGATCAGCCCTGAAAAGGGCGTTGATGTTTTGATGGAGGCTTTCATGGGAATAAAGGACAAAAGGGCCTTACTGAAAATAGTTGGAGATACTAATTCGGACTATGCAAAACAGCTTATAGACAGTGTCCCCATGGAAATGAAAGAGCGTATTCAGTTCTTGGGGTTTAAAGGGCAGCAGGATGTTAAACAATTATTCTTAAGTTCCCTTTTCTTTGTTACGCCATCTGTGTGGTATGAAAATCAACCCAATGTTGTTCTGGAAGGCATGGGGTTAGGGCGACCTGCATTGGTGTCTAAACTGGGCAGTTTAACTGAAATGGTTTTAGAAGGGAAAACAGGGTATCATTTCAAAGCTGGTGACCCCAAAGATTTGGCGGAAAAAATTGATTTAATGCTCAATAATCCTGAACAGAGTATTGAGATGGGAAAAGCGGCCTGGGAGTATGTAAAAGAAAATCATAATATACAAAATCATTTAAGTTCGTTGAATGCCCTGATTCAAAAAGTGGCAAATAAGTCATGAAAATTGCATTTATAGCCGTTAAAGGAATGCCTATCGGCGGCGGTATTGAAAAATTGACTGAAGAAATTGGTTCCCGGCTGGTGAAAAAAGGCCACGAGGTAACGGTTTACAGCAGCCGTGATTACGGTGCTTCGGATTGTAACTATTGCGGGATGCGGATCAAAACGGTTCCTTCGGTAAATACAAAAAGCCTTCATAAGCTGTCCATCTGTTTTAATGCAACTTTGGATATCCTGGCCAAAAGAGATGTGGATATCGTTCATGTCCATGCTATCGGGCCGTCATTGTTTTCTATCTTTCCCCGTGCTGTAGGGATTCCAACCCTGGTCCAAACCCACGGTATTGAATGGCAGCGTGACAAGTGGGGCTGGGCAGGCCGGACGTTTTTAAAACTCAGTGACTATACCGCAGTTTATTTCCCCAATAAGACAACAGCAGTATCAAAGGTTCA
>JAKSBO010000987.1 GCA_022361095.1 Desulfobacterales bacterium
GTAAATGAAAAAAAAGATCATTCGCAAGATCTGGGTTCTTATCGCGTCCTGTGTGTTAACGATGATGATGGCGGGGAATGGATCTGCAAGCGTCACCGGAAAAGTGAAACTTTCCGTGTTGTGCGATGACACCGCCGCTTCGGACAGGTTTGTCATTGAACATGGCGTATCGATCTTCGTTAACCTGGCCAATGGCCATCACTGGCTGTTCGACACCGGCACCACGGATGTTTTCCTGCAAAATGCCGATCTCATGAACATCAGCCTGGACAACCTCACCGGAATCGCCATCAGTCACGGTCATGATGATCACACCGGCGGGCTGACATTCTATCCGCGCCTTAAGGGAAACCCGCCTGTTTACGGCCATCCCTATATCTGGCATAAACAATACGGCATAAAAAAAGGAAAAACGGTTCGAATCTGCGGCATGCCTTATCTTGCCAGAAAATATGCCGATCCCGTATTCCAGCCCCGAAATTATGTATCTGAACTGGACGAGGGCATGTATTTTTTTACCGATGTCCCCCGGGAACCGGGAAGTTATGTGCCGACACAGGGGAAATTCCAGAATGAAGACGGTACCGGACCTTGCCCCATTATTGACGACGCGACCATAGCCATCAGAACCCCCCGGGGCATTGTGGCGGTCTTCGGATGCGGCCATGCCGGATACGTAAATATCCTGAAAGCCATCCATAAGAAATTCCCCGATGATAAACTGCTCTCCGTGGTTGGCGGCCTTCACCTGAAAGGCGCCGATGACGAAGTCCTTGCAAAAGCCGTTGCGTATACGGATACAGTCAAGACCAGTGATTTTACCTTTTATGGGGGGCATTGTACCGGCAGCAATGCCATCAGCTATTTTAAAAAAGCATATGGCAACAAGGTGGTCAGACCCCTGGGTTCGGGATGTGTGATTGAATTTTAAAACCGCCATATAAAACAAAGCCTAGCTTGAGCCGGCGGCTTTTGAATAATCAAGAAGGCTTTTTTATAACAGCCACGGGCTGACCTGACATATAAGCTGCCGGGCTCAACCCACAACAAAGCTTGAAAGATCTGAGTAACTTACACAGATTTTTTTATAAAATTATTCATAAAAACAAGAAAAAAAAAAAACCATGAAAAAAATTTTAACGATCGTTCTTATTAGTGTTCTCTTTGCTGCACCCTTTGCCGTTGCGGCGCAGAATCCGGCTGTAACTGAAATGATTGCCAAAATAACCAAAGATCTCAACGCAGATCCGGGAGGCTCGGATAAGCTGAAGGCCTTTGCCGTTGACAAACTTATGCCGTTTTGCACGAATAAGGTGTTTGTGGACGCCGTAAAATCGCACAATGCCGAAAATCTGTCCCTGGACGAAATCAAGAAGCGCGACAAGCAATGGATAGAAGCCGAGGAAGAACTCCCGATTATGGCCATGCTGCTGGATAATCCTTGCGGCAAGGAACTTAAGGCGTTGGCTAAGGTTGAAATGGCGGTCGCCAAAGGCTTTGTTTTTGACAATCAAGGTGCGACAATAGGTTCCCTTGGAATCCCCAACGATTATTGGCAGGGCGATGAGGGAAAGTATCGGCGTACAGTCAAAGACCACAGTATCGAAGTGGGGCCAATCAAGTTCGATAAAGCTGAAAACACCCAGCTTCAGCATTTGGCGTTTCCCGTTATTGATGAAGATGGAACTGTTGTGGGCGGATTTCTTATTGGAATCTTTCTGGAGAAACTGTAAGCATCTGCGCAGTCATATTGTTTTTTCTCCTAACGTCAGGTTCAGCGAAAGTCCGGTGGTCTGTCCATGTTTTTTCCATGAACAACACCGTAAGGACCGCCCTGGGAATGAAGGACGCCTCTGATAATTAGAATTTTGGTTTGAGTTCCAGGCGCAATAAAATTTTAGCCGGAGGAATATATTAAATATTTCGAAGACTAAAATTTTATTGCGGCGAACAGATCATCGCCAAAAGGCAATTATTTGAGGTGACCTGAAGCGTCAGGGGATAAGCGGACTTGTATCTGTATTTTTGATATACACCCCAGGCATTGCGGCCATTAATAAAAACGAACATCCGGCAGTGCCTGTGGTGTTGTATCCTGCACCAACGGATCAGGATAGGTCCCCTTTGATGACAATTTCAAGCAGATCTAAGGCGATTCAGTGATCCGCCCCAAAGCCGGCCTGTTTGAAGCGTCTGAAGCCATTACCCCTTGAAAGCGCTTTTGGTGGATTAAACCTTTTACCCCACCGGTTTTCTGCCGGGGTAAATACCGTCAGCACCCTGTTTTTCTATGACATGGCTTAACAGGCGCCGTGGAATACACCGGAACCAAAGGAATTTCCATATCCATACAATAATTTATGGCGTATCCGCCCCAAACGCATTACAATCGGCTGTAAAATAATGGTTAAAGTATTTTCAAATCTTCTATAAATTTGACGGAAAACAGCCGGCGGTCGGGGAAAAGTCATATGTCAGTGACATTGCAAGGGGTATCGGCGATGTTGCCCTAGGAGACAATTGCTATATCGGACATGGCGCCCATGGACAACGGCTAGCATCCCATTGGACAGAAAACTAATTTTCTATTTTGATTCCAACAGGCGCTATAATTTTTACGGCAGGTTGGTGAATATATAAAAAGGTAAAACAAAATGGCAGGCGGGTTGCAGTTGCGGCACCAGGTAAAGTGGTCAAATGCCCTTAAAACAGCGGTCATTGTTCTGGGCGTGAATATTGTTCTTACGGCAATGAAATTTGGGGTTTTCCGGATGTCGGGCAGCCTTGCCGTCCTTGCCGAGGCCTGGCACAGCTTCACGGACATTGCCACAAGCCTGCTGGTTTCAGCAGCCATTTTAATACCCGGTGCCCGTAAAGCCAAGCCCGGCGGCCCCGCAGATGATGCCAAGGGGATGAAACCCGTAGGCACCCTGGAAATTGTGGTTTCGGTGCTCATTGGGATGCTGCTTCTGGGGATATCCGGCCTGATTTTCAAAAAAGTGATGGTATCCCAGGCCGTTGCCGTACAAAACCCGCTTTTATCCGGTATCATTTTCATTGCGTTCTCCATCGGCTCTTTCCTGGTTTCCTGCTTTGAAACCCAGATGGGTAAAAACCAGGCATCCCTGGGGCTGGTTTCCGACGGAATGCACGCACGGGCCGATATGTTCGCCTCCCTGCTCACAGGCTTCAGCCTGATTCTCTATGCCATGGGAATAAACATTGACAGGTGGATGGCCGCCGCCATCGGGGTGATCATTTTCTGCCTTGCCATGGACACCCTGGTCAATGCCTACCGGGTCTACCGGGATAAAAACGGAGACTCCCTCTATTCCTATCGTTTCCTGGCCGCATTTTTCAGTATTTTTACCATTAAACGCTTAAAACGGTTTTTTCGGGCGCTTCACCCGGTTTTTCCGGCCCGCATTTATAAAGTACTGATAACCGCGCCCATTGCAGGGCTTTTTCTATGGTACGCATCCACAGCCTGTTATACGGTGTCTGCCGGCCGGACCGCTGTTGTTGAACGTTTCGGAAAGCCCCTGGGCCGTGGCAAACCCATCCAACCGGGGTTGCACTTCAAGCTCCCCTGGCCCGTGGACAGGGTTGTTAAAGTGTCATCTGCGGCCATTAAAGAGATAGGCATCGGCAACGTAAGTGCATCAGATACAAAAGCGTACCTGTGGACACTCAAACACGGCAGTGAAGAAGCTTTTCTGACCGGAGACAACAATTTCTTTTACCCTTATATTATTCTTCATTACAAAATCAGTGACCCCTTTCAATATCTGTACAATTATTCAGCGCCTGAACAACTTCTCAATGAAATCGGGCACAGGGCGGCGGTGTCACTTTTTGCCCGGGAGTCATTTTACGGTATCGCCACAACCCGGCGGGCCGGACTCCAGAAAAAAATGAAACAGGATATCCAGGCCGCCCTGGACCGGCATGGAAGCGGGATTGAATTGATCGGTGTGAATTTTAAGGATGTACACCCCCCCATCTCCATTGCCCCGTCCTTTGAAATGGTCATTGCCGGATTCCAGGAAAAGCAGGAGCTGATCAATCTGGCCATTGGATACGCCAACAGCACGCTTCCCGAGTTCAGGGGGAAGGCTGAACATCAGGTTCAGACCGCAGCCGGTGAAAGCGCCATGCGGTTGAGCAAAGCCCGGGGAGAGGCCGAACGATTCACACTTCGGCTGCCCGAAACCCCTGCCCGAAAAAAGATTTCCATGTCACGCATCCATGGGGAAACCATGAAAGAGGCGCTCAAATATAAAACAAAAATTATTGTGGATCCCGATGCGGGCGCACCGGACCTCTGGATAAACGTTGACAATAAATATTTTGACTGACCCGCTGCATGAAACACGGCTGAAAACACCCTGTCAAGGACCTTAAAAATGAAATACATCATTCCCGCTACACTGGTTTTTGCACTGCTGGCTGCCTGGCTTTGTACATATACCGTATCTAAAACAGACTATGTGGTGCTCACCCGGTTCGGCAAACCTGTGGGCACCATCAGCACACCCGGGCTCTATTTCAAACGCCCCGGGTTCCTTGAAACGGTTAACCGCATTGAAAGACGGACCCATATTTTCAATACCAAGCCCATACAGCTTTTGCTGGGAGATAAAAATCCCATTATTATCACCTGTTATATCTGCTGGCGGGTCAAAGATCCTTTGCTGTTTTTCCAATCCCTTTTAGCCAGAGACATCGCCACACAGAAATTGTCGGACATGGTCAATTCCCAGATGGGCAATGCCCTGGGTGAATTTAAACTGGACAATATCATCAATATTGATCCGGGCCGGGTGAAACTCGACGATCTTGAGCATCGGATTTCAGCCAACACCAATGCTAGTGCCGCCGAAAGATACGGTGTTGAGGTGGTTGAAGTGGGTATCAGGCGGCTTGCCTATCCCACCGTGGTCACCGATGCCGTATATAACCGTATGCGGTCCGAAAGGGAAAAAGAGGCCAGGAAATTCAGGGCCGAGGGCCGGGAGGAGGCCACAAAAATCCGGGCCAAAGCAGACCGGGAGGCCAAAGAGATTATGGCAAAAGCATTTAAAGAGGCCGAGATCATTAAAGGCGAAGGAGACCGGAAAGCCCTGGAAATTTATGCCGATGCCTATGAAAAGGATCACTCCTTTTTTGAATTCCTCAAATCCATGGAGCTGTATAAAAATATTCTGGACGAAAAAACCACGGTGATCATGTCCACGGATTCAGACCTTTTTAAACGCCTCAAGCATTTGCAGGAAGATGCGGCCCATGAATAATGATGAAAACATTTTTTTTCAAACCACTTTCCGGGCCGCTTTCGGGCATACCTGGATTTTTTTCCGGGTGATTTCAGCAGGCCTTGTCCTGTTATACATGCTGTCGGGAATCTATTCGGTGTCACAAAATGAAATCGCCGTTCATCTGCGTTTCGGGCGTATCATTGATGAAAAGGTGCAGCCCGGCATCCATTACAGACTCCCGTGGCCCGTTGACAGGGTGGAAAAGGTTGCGGTCAGACAAGTGAAACGGCTGGCTGTTGATGATTTCTGGGGAACACCGGACAACGCACAGAATCCGGACAGTTTTAAATCCGTCACCGGCCTGGATTCATATTGCATCACAGGGGACAATAACCTTGCCATGGTGAGCTGCGTTATCCAGTACAGGGTGCTTAATCCCCGGGAATATCTGTTCTGTGTAAAAGATCCGGACATCATGCTTAAGGAGCTTGCCTGCAAAACCATTCTGCACTGCATGGCGTCAATGCCCATTGACGAGATGCTGACAAAGGGAAAGCAGTCCGTGGCAACATATATCCGCCAGGCCCTTCAAAAGAGTCTGGACCGCCTGGAGACCGGTATCCGTGTCTCTTTTGTGGAAATAAACAACATCAGCCCCCCGGACCGGGTGGCCGGTTATTTTTCAGAAGTGGTCAAGGCCAGCATTGACCGGGAAAGAAATATCAATGAGGCCCAGTCCTATCGGAATGAAATGATTCCCAGGGCCAAGGCGGATGCCGTGGAGATCATGGAGCAGGCCGGGGGATATAAGCAGACTGCGATTCTCACGGCAGAAGGGAAAACCCGGCGCTTCAACAAGCTCCTGGTCCAGGTCAGGGAAAAGGGAGAGGCAGCCCGGGGGCTTTTATATACGGAATTCATGAAAGATATCATGAAAAATGTGGGTGCCAAACAGATTGTGGATAAACATAAAGCCGGCCGGCCCGCTGTAAACCTTAGGGTCAGATCCTCACAATAACGCACATTGGACGCAAAAAAGCCTGATCACCGCTGGTGCGGCGGTCAGGCTTTTGGTTCCGGGGATCAGTAAATGCCGGAGAAAAACGCCCTGCGGTGCGGTTGAATGCTTCCGGGCGGATCAGGTGGGAGGCATGGGGGGAACCCTCCTCCACAGAGTCATACAGCGGTTTCCATCAGAACGCGTATTCGGTTTATTGATTTTTTCGTGCGGAGAATATCCAGACCAGGGACCATCCCAAGGCCACGGGCAGAATGCCGAACATGATAAACATTAAAATCTGCCCCTGCCAGGGTTTTGTCCACAAGGCACTGATGATAATGTCGGCTGCGGACAATACAATTGCAATTCTTATTTTCATTGTGAATACCCTGGCAGATGATCTTTTTTTCCCCTTGCCCGAAGGTTTTGGGGTGATCATTCTGGGTACAATCAGAATACACAATATCAGAAGGATGAGTACAAGTAGTTCGCTGATGCCGGTCAATTGAATTTCCTATATTTTGTTCTATTCAATTATTTTTTACCTGTTGTAAATGTTTTTAAGCGCTGCAAAGGCCTGTTGAATTTCTAAAAATTTTTCATTGGCAAGGTTTGAAAAATCCTCACCCAGGTGGGACAGTTTGTCTGGGTGGTATTGCTTGGCCTTGTTTTTATACGCAGTCTGTATTTCAGGCCAGGACGCAGATTTGTCCACACCCAGGATTTCATATGGGGATTTAAGGGCACCGGTATTGGCTGAGTTTTCCCTTTTTGTTGACCGGCCGGTTGTGTCGGACCTGGTTGATGAGCTGTTTTGTGCACCTTGTTTAAATGGACCGGCAGTTCCAGGATCTTTTGCGTTTTTTCCGGATGGTTGTTTATTTCCTTTTTTAAATAAAAAGGAGGGCAGCCGGCCATATCTGATCAGATGATACAGACACATCAGAACCAGACTGTCGTCTATCCAGCCTATCCAGGGCAGGTACATTTCAGGAATGAGATCCGCAGGTGAAATCAGATAGGCCAGACCCAGAAGAACCAGTACAAATTTAACCAGGGCAGACATTGTCATTTCCCTGCGGTCAGAACATCAATCATGGTGAACAGTTTTTCGTCAAAATCGTTTGTATCGATGCGTTTCTTTAGAAAAACCGCCGCATCAAAGGTGCCTGAGGCGTAAATCTGCCGTCCGTTTATATTGTGTTTCAGTTCAAACAGTGCAGACCCGTCCGGGGCTTCCAGTGTATATGTATGCCATCCGTGCCCCCCGACAAATTCATCGGGAATGCCTAAATGTTCTTTCTGGATTTTGGGGTCCCTGATCTTTTCAATATTGGAAATTTCAAAGTCGGTACCCAGTTGATTGAAACAGGCCACCAGGGCCTTGGCTGTGCCCGATGTGTCCGCTTTTCCCTGCTGATGGCTTTCCGTCACTTGAAGGCTGAATCCCTTAAACAGTCCGGGAAAGGTTTTGGCCCCGTATTCAAGCATGGCCTGGAGCCCGACAATTTGTTTGGCCATGTTCGGGGCAATGACCGCTGGAACAGGTCCGTTTTTAACCGTACTCTCAAGATCCTGCCTGTCTCCGCCCGTGGTGCCCATTACAAAGGGAATCTTATGCTGAACATAGAATTTTGCATTGTCATTGACAGCGGTTGGGTGGGTATAATCAATACAGATACAGCCGGGGTAGGATTTAAGAACTTCCTTGATTTTATTTTCCCTTTCGCTGGGCTTCAAAAGGGTCACATTTGTCTCATTCACGGAAACGCTGCCCTGGGTAATCTCCTCCCCGGTCAGGGAGAACGGTACAAGGGTAAACCGTTCATCCTGTAGTGCGGATACTGCCATTATACGGGCCACGTTGCCGGGCAGTCCGCTGATCATGATGGGAATGCAATTCATGTTATATCTCCTTGAAGGCTTTGGATAAATTGGGTCAAGTCGGCCAGTGCAGGTTCATTTAGATTTTTGAGCCGGTTTTCAAGTCCGTTCAGGGCGGCCGGGATATATTGTTCAAATCGGGCTTTGTGTTTAACCCGGGTTAAAAAGCCGAACGCACCCAGCATTTGAAGATTGCGTGAAATACAGCAGTATCTGAACGCGTGCATAAACGCATCCATGTCCAAGGATACCTTTAGGCCGATTTTTTCCAAAGCATAGTTTAAAAGTTGATCCCGGACAGCCCGGGACAGTGTAACATAGGGGTCAATCAAAAGGGAAGCCAGATCATACTGGACAGGACCCGGCCGGGCCGATTGAAAATCAATGAACCAGGGTTGTCCGTTATGGATCATGATGTTTTTGGACTGGCAGTCCCTGTGCATAAGTCCGTTCACTGCATGGATCAGTGCATTGTCTGCAATATGGGAAAATGGCCGGGCAAACACGTCAAACTGCGCTTTGCGGCCCAGGTATCCGGTGACAAAGGCCTGCATAAAATATTTGCATTCCAGATCCAGGATCATCTGTTTTGAGTAAGACGGGGTTTGACAGGTCCACTGGGTATTAAAATCTTCAATCCCTTTGAAAGAAAAATCAATGAGGCGGTCAATGACCTGTTGATACCATTGAATAATCTCTAGGTCATCCATCCCCCGGATATGGTCGGCCAGGTGGGTGCTGCCGAGATCCGCCACGGCCACCTGGCCTGAAATGGTATCATGGCCCATGATTTGGGGGACTGCAATGCCTTTATCGGCAAGATGGTTTCCAATGTTTACAAATGCATTTAACTGGGCTGTGCCATTGTTGTTTTTGGCCGCATCCAGACAGATACCGTGATCCGAAAGAATCAGGCTTTTTCCTTTATACCCGGCGCGGAACCATTGCCGGTCCGATCCGTCCCCGGCTATGGCCTGGATGTCGATGTCACAAATACGGGACGGGGCAACACCAAAAATTTTGGCGGCCAGGCATTCCCGGGATGTGTGCCGGTAGTCCCGGGGGGTGCCCATGTCCCGCCAGTAAAATTGCCTGGCTTTAACTGCTGAAACTTTCCCCAGTTCACAGACCTTTTTATATACATCAATACTGGAAAATATTTTTTCAGGGGGCATGTATTCAAATAGCCCTGGGGATATTGCCTGGATACCCGTAAACGCAAGGCCGGATTCAGGGGCCTGGGAAAAATGCCTGACAATGCCCGTCCCTGAACCGGCCGGGTCCACACAAAGGGTATTGAACCGGTAGCAGTCATGGACCAGCATGGTGGCAAGGGCATCAGATGACTTGTGGCAGGCCATGAAATATGACAGATCATAATCACAGATTACATCGGCATTAACCACAAAAAAATCATCATCTGCCAACCGGCTTTCAAGGTTGGCAATGGCCCCGCCGGTATCGAGGATCACAGGTTCAAAAACCAATTCCATCATCTCTTTTGCCTGGTGATTGTCAACAAAGCCTGCAATGGCATCGGCCAGGTGATGGGCATTGATAAAAATCTTTGTGCAGCCTGCATCTAAAAGATTGTTAACGGCATAGTCGAGGACCGGCCGGCCGTTGATGGTGAAAAGGGGTTTGGGCAAATGCTGTGTATAAGGCAGCAGCCTTGTGCCGAACCCTGCTGCAAGTATCAACGCTTTCATGATGGTCAGCTTGAGATCCGTCTTGAAAGCAGGTCAAGAATTTCTTTGTAATGGTCGATGCGTTCCTGGTCTCCGGAGCCGTTGATGTGGTGTTTGGCAAAATAGTTCACGGCATTGCGGTAGTTGATCAGGGATAAGGATTCCTTGCGGACGACCTGGTTTCTTTTGTACAGTTTGGTGCCGAATGAAAGCAGTTTTTTGGCACGCTCCTTAACATCATATTTATCCGTTTTTTCTTTTTCAAGGAACACAAGGCAGGTCATATAGGATTCAAAGAAGGGAATGAGAAACGCTGCAAACCATTTAAGTTTCCTCAACCCTTCCGAGGTCAGGTCAAAGGTGTCGGCATATTCAGGGTCAGGCACAAGAATGCCCTCGTTGACGAATCCTTTCAGCGCCTTTGAAATCTGGTCCTGTGTTGAAATCTGTTCATCAAAAGAGAATTCGTCCGTGAACAGTCTTTGCAAAAAACGGTATCTGGAGACAAGGTCCTGCATTTCAAACTTGAACCGGTCTATTTCTATAATGGCTGCGGCCGTATAAGCCGCCTGTACAAAGAAACAGATGGCCGAATTTTTATAGTAGTCCAGGACCGGCCTCTTGTTGTGTTTGACAATCAGCATGGTGGTATCTGTGATGTCATCCTCGTCCTCATCGGCAAGCTCAATAAAATTTCTGGAAATAAAATTTTCAATCACCGAATCAAAGGCATTGTCCGGA
>JAKSBO010000429.1 GCA_022361095.1 Desulfobacterales bacterium
GCTCAGGTCATCATCCCCGGTCTCGCTCAGGCTGTTACCGTCCAGGCCGAAATTGTCATAAACAATCTGCCACATATCGGCATCTATGGCTGCCGGTGCAGGCGTATGGGTGGCTTTGTAATCAGCCAGAACAGTTTTGTTAAAATATTCATAGGATACGGTCTGGTTGGCCAGAATCTCAAAAGCGGTTTTATAACCGGTGTTGGCAAATCCAAGGCTCATGCCGCCACACTCATGGTCTCCGGTGACAACAATAAGGGTTTCATTGGGATGATTGTTATAAAATTGAATGGCTTCTTTAATGGCGTCGTCAAAGGCGATGGTGTCTTCAATGGCGGCCCGGGCATCATTGGCATGACAGGCCCAGTCAATTTTTCCGCCTTCAACCATCATGAAAAAACCTTTATTGTCATTATCCAGAATGCGGATGCCTTCTGCGGTAAAATCAGCCAGGGACATGCCGTTTACGGCTGCACGATCCATGTCATAATACAATGCGCCGGTGTGGCCGCCGGCATCCTGGGCAGAGTCAAAAGCGATGACCCGGGACCCATTGGCCTGGGCCTGGAGGTCAGTGAGGTTATGGGTAATAACAAACCCATTTGCAGCAGCAGTTTCTTCTGCCATGCCGGTACCGTCTTCACCGCTGTTATTCCAGTATCCGCCGCCAAAGTAATCAAAGCTGGAGTTGGCTAATTGGGTCGCAATGTCGTGGTAGTTTTTCCGGGTAGCTGTATGGGAGTAAAACACAGCCGGTGTCGCATGGTTAATGGTAACAGAAGAGATAATACCCACTTTCATGCCGGCTTCTTTGGCTTTTTCAGCCAGGGTGTTGTAGCTGACAGAAGTGGCCGGGTCCATGGAAATCACATTGATGTTGGTTTTCATACCACAGGCAAGGGCCGTGCCGGCAGCCGCAGAACCGGTGATAAACCGGTTGTTGGCAAAGGTGGTGGACATGCCCTGTACCGGAAATTCAGTGCTCATGGCCAGAAGATCAGCTTTGGTGCTCCCTGCAACGGCATCGTCTTCTGCCAGTTGGGCAAGATACGATTCAGCAGCGTGGATCTGAACACTGGCCATGCCGTCACCAATGAAGTAAAAGATGTATTTCGGATTGGCTTTGTTTCTTTTGGTTCTTGATTTTGCAGTGGCGGTGCTCAAACAAAGCGTACATGAAAAAAGGCATACCGTAGCGATGATGCCGGCCTTTAAAAGTCTTTTATTCAAATTCAACATAGTTCTCTTTTCCTTTTCTTAAAACTTTTTAATTTATCAATGTTGCAATCTATTTTTTTAATGCCTGTAAACTTAGTCTGTTGCTGATTTTCTTTATCTTTGATTTGTACCCCTCCCCCCTCTTTTTTTAGAATATTTATAGTCTGCTCAATCCGTAAAATGCATTTGAATTGGCTTGTGAAAATTACCACTGCACGCCAATAGGCTTAAATGCACATTGCTCAAATGTAGCTTTTAATTATCTTTGGAAAATTAACTTAAGATTAATAGTATGTGAGCGTTGTGTTTGATGAAGAATGCATGAAAAAAAGATAATGGATTTGAAACGGGGGGACCCGCTCGGTAAGTCGTGTCTGGACGACACCCTGGAAATTTTGCTGAGTACAAGGCGGGTTGAAATTTTAACCGGAGTAATAAAAAGCGTATTTCGAGGATTAAAATTTTATTGCAACGAAGAAATCATAGCCAAAAGGCAATTATTAGAGGTGGCCTAGGGTTTTCGGCCGGGTACCAAGTAGCGGTTGCGTGTATATTACAATTGGTATAATCTACCAGGTGACTTGTCGGCATCATAGCGTTTCTATGGTTGAGCATTCGTTTAAATTCTAAAGGAGACCTTATGGCATACGAAACCATTATTGCACAAACCCTTGAAGGCCATGTGGCCAGTGTGACCCTGAATCGAGCCGAGGCGATGAACACCTTTTCCAGTCAGATGGCAAAGGAGCTGTATGATGCACTTAAGGCATTTGAGGCTGCCAGCGATGTCAGGGTTATTATCATTAAAGGCGCAGGCCGGGCGTTTTGCGCAGGCATTGATGTCAATGAGCTTAAAGGCAAAACAACGAATCAATATCGTGAATGGATTGAGAAAATGGAAGCCCCGCTGGTGCTGATCTCTAAAATGCAAACCCCGGTGATTGCCCAGGTCCACGGGGCTGCGGCAGCCAACGGCATGGGGCTTGTGGCGGCAGCAGATCTGGCCATCGCTGCCGATAACGTCAAAATGGGACTGACCGCCATCAATGTGGGCTTGAACTGTGTGGGGCCGGTGATTCCCGTGGCCCGGTGTGTGGGGCAGAAAAAGGCGCTGGAATTGCTGCTTTACGGGGAACTGATCAAGGCTGACCAGGCATTGGCACTCGGGCTTATCAACCGGATAGTGCCCAAGGAAGATCTGGATGAGGCCGCCCTTGCCTGGGCAAGGGATTTGGCAAAAAAGAGTCCGGTGGCCGTAAGAATTGCCAAATCTGCGTTTTATGCATCCCGGGATATGCCCTATGAAGCCCAGTTCGCATATATGAACGAAGCCTTTGCCAGGTTGTGCGACACCAATGATGCCAAAGAAGGGGTGGCCGCTTTTTTTGAAAAGCGGCCGCCGGTATGGCAGGAGAAATAAAAAAACATGGCATGAAGGTGGAAATATTTGATGATTCATTGGATTAAAGCCGTACTCCGGGCCGGTTTCCAGAGTCGCGGGATGACCCTTGTTTTTGCATACATGGTGCTGCTGGCAGCCTCCACCGGACTCATCTGCATTGCAGAGCCGGCTGACAGCGCCCTGAACCATCCCGGGCAGGCCCTGTGGTGGAGTATCGTTACCTCAACAACAGTTGGATACGGGGACATGTACCCCATTTCATCCTGGGGGAAAGTCATTGCCGCAGCTTTGCCTATGTTTATGGGGATTGGGCTTGGGGCGGCCTTTATTACACATATTGCCTCGGTTTTGATCGAAAGGAGAGACAAAAATATGCATGGGGAAACGCCTTATAAAGGCTCAGGCCATATTCTGCTTGTGGGGTATACC
>JAKSBO010000146.1 GCA_022361095.1 Desulfobacterales bacterium
TACCGAGCTCGCTGGCGGTCTGGCCGGTGACCAGGTCGGGATTCTCCAGAACGTATTTGCCGATCCGCTGCAGCGCCGGGGGCAGGGTTGCCAGGTGGGCGCGCACAAGCGGCAGCGCCCGAAACGGCTTGGACGTATGATGTAATTATCGTGGGCGGCGGCCCCGCAGGACTTTTTGCGGCCTATTATTTAACGGAACATACCAATCTTAAGGTATTGCTCATTGAACGGGGAAGAGCCCCCCGGAAACGCAAATGCCCCATCAGCAAAGTCCAGAAATGCGCCCAGTGCGATCCGTGCAATATTCTGTCGGGCATTGGCGGAGCCGGTCTGTATTCGGATGGAAAACTCAATTTTATTCCAAGACTCGGCAAAACGGATCTCACCCAATTCATGCCCATGCCCCAGGCCCAGGCCCTGATTGATGAAACCGAAGAGATTTTTACCCGCTTTAAGATGGATGCCAAAGTATTTCCCACCAACTTGGGTGAAGCCGGTCTTATCCGCAAAGAAGCCAAGCGGTTCGGTATCGATCTTCTGCTTATCCGGCAAAAGCATCTGGGCAGTGACAATCTGCCTGGTTATATTGCGGGCCTGTCAGACTATATTCAGTCCAAAGGGCTTGAAATACGAACCTGTGAAAATGTAAGCGATATTATTGAAAAAGACGGGGTTATCCAGGGGGTGGTATCTGACAAGGGAACCTATCATGCCCGCAACGTCATTCTGGCACCAGGCCGCATCGGGGCCAACTGGGTGTCATCCCTGGCCCATAAGCATGGCATTGAATTGAGCCAGCGGGGCATAGAGGTCGGTGTGCGGGTGGAGGTGCACAACGATATCATGGATGATCTTTGTAACGTGATCTATGATCCCACCTTTTTCATCCGCACCCGCACCTATGACGACCTGACCCGGACATTCTGCACCAACCAGGGCGGTTTTGTGGCCCTGGAAAACTACCAGGATTTTGTCTGCGTTAACGGGCATGCTTACTCAGATAAAAAGTCGAACAATACCAATTTTGCTTTCCTGTCAAAGGTGGTGCTCACCGAACCGGTCACGGACAACCAGGCTTACGGGGAATCCATCGGGCGTCTGGCCAGCATCATCGGCGGGGGCAAACCCATTCTCCAGCGGTTCGGGGATTTGAAACGGGGCCGCCGCTCCACCTGGAACCGGATCAACA